>JASHRA010000105.1 GCA_030038765.1 Candidatus Dormiibacterota bacterium
GGCCCCGCCAGCGCTCCCCGGCCCACCTCGTCGATGCCGCAGGTGTCGGGCCCCAGGTACTCGGCGGGCAGCGGCTTGAGGGCCAGGCGCACGGGCCGAGTCTAGCCCCGGCCCGCGGGGGCCGGCGAGTTCAAGAGCGGGCCGCCGGCCGGGATATACTCGCCAGCAGATGACCGAGGCGGCCTCGCCGGAGCGGCAGGGGGAGAGCCCGCTCCGGGGCCGCGTGGAGGAGCTGAGGAGCCGCTCCGAACGGGCCCGTCGGGGCGGGCCGGAGCGTCACCGGGAGCGGCTCCAGGGGCAGGCCAAGCTGCCGGTGCGGGAGCGTCTTCGGCTCCTCTTCGACCCCGAGTCTCCCTTCCTCGAGGACGGCCTGCTGGCCAACAGCGAGGCGGCCGAGGAGATGGGCGCCGACGGCGTCGTGACCGGCATCGGCGTGGTCCAGGGACGGCGCGTCTGCGTCATGGCCAACGACCCCACGGTCAAGGCTGGCTCCTGGGGCGCGCTGACGGTGGAGAAGATCCTGCGGATACAGGAGCAGGCGGAGCGCTACCAGCTCCCTCTCTGCTACCTGGTGGACTCGGCCGGGGCCCGGATCACCGACCAGCGGCAGATGTTCCCGGGGCGGCGGCACGCCGGCCGCATCTTCCACAACCAGGTCCGCCTCAGCGGCCAGGTGCCCCAGCCCTGCCTCCTGCTCGGGCCCAGCGCCGCTGGCGGCGCCTACATCCCGGCCTTCTGCGACGTGACCTTCATGGTCGAGGGCAACGCCTCCATGTACCTCGGCTCGCCCCGCATGGCGGAGGAGGTGATCGGGGAGCGGGTCACCCTGGAGGAGATGGGCGGGGCCCGCATGCACTGCACCGTGAGCGGCTGCGGCGACCTCCTCTGTGGCAGCGACGCGGAGGCCATCTCCGCCCTCAGGGCCTACCTCGCCTACTTCCCCTCCAACTGGCGGCAGGAGGCCCCGGCGGCGCCCGCCCGGACGCCCGGCTCGAGGGCCGACATCGGTGCCCTGCTGCCCTCCGACCCGGCTCGCGGCTACGACGTCCACCAGGTCCTGGAGGCGCTCCTGGACCAGGGTTCGTTCTTCGAGATCAAGCCCCTCTACGCCCGCGAGCTGGTCTGCGGCCTGGGCCGGCTGGGGGGGCGCGCGGTGGGGGTCCTGGCCTCCCAGCCGGAGCACCAGGGGGGCGTCCTCTTCGTCGACTCCTCGGACAAGGCGGCCCGCTTCATCAGCCTCTGCGACGCCTTCAACCTGCCCCTGGTCTTCCTCGCCGACGTGCCCGGTTTCATGATCGGCTCCGTGGTGGAGAGGGAGGGCATCATCCGCCACGGCGCGAAGATGATCGCGGCCCTCAGCTCGGCCACGGTGCCGCGCATCTGCGTCGTCCTGCGCAAGGCCTACGGGGCCGGCCTCTATGCCATGAGCGGTCCCGGCTTCGAGCCCGAGGCCACCCTGGCCCTGCCCAGCGCGGAGATCGCGGTCATGGGGCCGGAGGCGGCCGTCAACGCCGTCTACGCCAACCGGATCGCCGCCCTCCAGGGCCCGGAGCGGGAGCGCTTCGTGGAGGAGAGCCGCCACGAGTACGCACGCGACGTGGACCTCTTCCGGCTCGCCTCCGACCTGGTCCTGGACCAGGTGGTGGAGCCGGCCCAGCTCCGCGACCAGCTGATCTGGCGGCTGGCCGCCGCGTCCTCCAAGCTGCGTCTGCCAGCCGCCCGTCACCACGGAGTCTTCCCTGTCTGATGACCTCCACCGCCGCCCCCACGCACGCCGCGCCCCTGCTGCTCATCCCCGGCCCGAGCCCGGTGCCCGAGCCCGTCCTGGAGGCCCTGGCCCGCCCCACCCAGGGCCACGGCAGCGCCGCCGCGGCGGACTACCTGCGCCGGGTCCAGCAAGGCCTGCTGGCCGCCGCCGGTGCCGGGCCTGAGGGCTATCACGCCCTCGTCATGGCCGGCAGCGGCACGTCGGCCATGGAGTCGGCGCTGGTCAACACGGTCGCCCCCGGCGACGCCCTGGTGGTGGTCAGCCAGGGCTTCTTCGGCGATCGCTTCGGCGCCCTGGGGCGGGCCCTCGGCTGCCAGGTGGAGCAGGTCAGCTGCGACTGGGGCCAGCGGGTTCCCCTGGCGGAGGTGGAGGCGGCGCTCGACCGCAGCGGGGCCCGGGTCCTCACCGTCACCCATGTGGACACCTCCAACGGCGTCGCCACCGCGCTCGACGACTACCGCGGCCTGGCTCGCTCCCGGGACCTCCTCCTCATCGTGGACGCCGTGGCCAGCCTCGGCGGCATGGCGGTGGGCCTGGAGGGGGGCGGCATCGACGTGGTCTTCAGCGCCTCCCAGAAGGCGCTCGCCATGCCGCCCGGGCTCGGCCTCGTGGTGTTCAGCGAGCGGGCCCTGGAGTGGCGCCGGAAGCTGGGGCAGCCGAGGGGCTACTTCCTCGACTGGGTCAACTGGCTGCCGCCCATGGAGGACCCCACCAGCAGCTACTTCGCCACCCTGCCCACCAACCTCCTGGCCGCCGCCGCGGCCGCGGTCGAGATCTCCGAGGCGGAGGGTTGGGAGGCCCGCTTCGGCCGCCACCGGCGCATGGCCCGCGCCCTGCGGCGGGGCCTGCGCGCCATGGCCCTGCCCACCATGGCCGGGGACGAGCTCCTGGGCGACACCGTCTCCGCCCTCGCCCTGCCGGAGGGAGTCGCTTCCGCCGACCTGCGTCGGGAGGTGGCGGCGGAGGGGGTGGCCGTGGCCGGCGGCCTCGGCGCCTGGAGCCAGAGCTGCTTCCGCATCGGCCACATGGGCGCCACCTCGCTGCCCGAGCTGCTGACCGGGCTGGCGGCGGTGGAGCAGGCACTCCGCCGCCTCGGGGCCGTGGTCGAGCCCGGCGCTGGCGTCGCCGAGCTGCTGGCCGGCTGGGAGGCGGAGGCCTAGCCTGGCGGCGCGGTCCCCGGTCCCCGGCCGCCGAGCTCCCGAAACCGCTTCTCCGGGCCGTTACCGAAGTCCGTCGCGTTCGTAGCAGGGAGTTCCGTGGGAAGTTCACCCGGGGCGCCTAAAATCGCCAGCCGACCATGACCCTCGAACTCGCCGCCGAGGGGGCGTCGAAGCGGGCCCGCGAACGGGTCCTGGACGGCCCCACCGTCTTCCTCTGGTCCATGCTGGTGCTGGGCTTCGCCGCCTTCGTGCAGCCCCAGTTCGACCCCGACTTCTGGTGGCACCTCAGGGTCGGCCTGGACATCCTCGCCTCCGGGGTGCCCCAGCACAACGACTACACCTTCACCGCCAGCACCCACGCCTTCATCACCCAGGAGTGGGGATCGGAGGCCATCTACGCGCTCCTCTACCGGGCCTGGGGGATGGCCCCGGTGATCCTCCTCATGGCCGCGGCGACCTGGGTCGGCTTCATCTTCGGCGTGCGGCGGGCCGACCGAGAGGGCCTCTCGCGCTGGATCCTGGCCCTGGGGGCGGCCCTGGTCATCATCTCGGGGCTGCAGATCTGGGGCCCGAGCCCGCAGATGTTCACCTTCGGCCTGCTGGGGGTGCTGCTGACCCTCCTGGACCGCTACCGGCGCCATCCCAGCCGCTGGCTGCTGGCCGGCCTGGTGCCCCTGTTCATCGCCTGGGGCAACCTCCACGGCGGCTTCGTGATCGGGCTCGGGGTGATCGCCGTCTACCTCGTGGGCGAGGTGATCAGCGCCTGGTGGCGCGAGCCCGGCGGGCTCCCCCTGGCCCGCCTCCGCGACCTGCTGCTGGCGCTGCTGGTCTGCTGCCTCGCCCCCATGGTCAACCCCAACGGCTGGGGGCTCTACCTCTACCCCATCCGGCTCCTGCTCAGCCCGGTGGCCCAGGCAAACCTCAACGAGTGGCAGCCGCCCGACTTCCACTCCCTCAGCTCGCTGCCGGTGCTGATCCTGCTCCTCAGCACCCTGCTCTGCGCCCGCTGGGCACGGCACACGCGCCCCGCCGACATCCTCCTGGCGGCCGCGGGCACGGTGCTCCTGCTCTATGCCGTGCGCGACATCCCCATCTTCGCCATGCTCGCCCTGCCCCTCTGGTGCGACGGCGTCCAGGGCGTCTGGGACCGGGCGCTCCAGGCCCGCGGCCGGGCCGCGCGGCAGCGCCGGCGCCCGGCCCCGCGCTGGTTCGTGGCCGCCCTCCTCATGCTGGTCGTGCTGGCCACCGGGGTGCGGGTCTCGCAGCAGCTGCGGGCGCCCGACAACCAGCTCCTCAGCTCCGCCTACCCGGTCCAGGTGGGCCGGGTCATCTGCGACGGGCCCACGGCGCGCGTGTTCGCCCCCTACGGCAGCTCGGGCTGGCTGCTCTACCGCCTCGACCCCCGCGACCCGGCCGGAGCCAGCTGCGCCCCCGACCGCCTCTTCATCTTCGGCGAGGTGGACCTGATGGGGACCAAGGTGCTGCAGCAGTACCTAACCGTGACCGAGGCCAACCCCGGCACCATGGCCATCCTCGAGCACTACCGGGTGGACCTCGTCTGGCAGGGCCGCGGCCAGCCTCTCAGCCGGCTGCTGCAGCGGCAGCCGGGCTGGACCTGCGTCTATGCCAACCGCCACAGCGTCCTCTTCGCCGCCCCCGGGCAGGCCTCCGCCTGGCACGCCTCCCGGGCCATGTGCCCGGGGGCGGTCTGATCGCGGCCCCGGGCTCCTCCGCCGCCGGGGGCCCGGGCCGTGCCTGGAGCGGG
>JASHRA010000106.1 GCA_030038765.1 Candidatus Dormiibacterota bacterium
GCATGAATACTGGGTTCTTGACAGCCACGGTGGGGCGACATATGCTCTGCAGCGACCGGCCAGATCCGAGGTGGCGGAGGCGAGGGACATGGCCGGCGCGCGGAGCATCTCGAACGGTCGAGCGGCGCGCGTCACGCCCAGCGGCGGACGCGCTCCCGCGGGCCCACGCCCCGCACCCGAGCCAACTCGAGCGCTGCATCCGTGCCCCTGCGGGCACGTCTGGACGACGGAGGTTCTGAAATGAAGGCGGTCCGACTGTTCGAGTACAACCGGCCATTCGCTGAGTCGCTGCGGCTGGTGGACGTCCCGGAGCCGGAGATAACCGGCCCCTTCGACGTGATCGTCAAGATCGCGGGCGCGGGAGTCTGCCGCACCGACATCCACATCGCGCAGGCCGTCTGGCAGCAGGCGCTGGGCGATCCCAAGCTGCCCTACACCATCGGCCACGAGAACGCCGGTCACGTGGAGGCCTTCGGCTCCGCGGTGACGGGACTGGCCAAGGGCGACCCCGTGATCTGCCATCCGCTGATCACCTGCGGCCTCTGCTATCCCTGCCGCACCGCCTACGACATGGCCTGCGAGCACGGCGTGTTCCCCGGCCTGGACGGGGCGGACGGCGGCTGGGCGGAGTACCTCAAGACGTCGGTGCGCAACATCATCAAGCTGGCACCGGGCACCGATCCGGTCCCGCTGGCGCCCTTCGCCGACGCCGGGATCACCGCCTACCACGCGGTCAAGAAGGCCCTTCCCTACATCCACCCCGGGAGCAAGGTGGTGGTGGTCGGGGTGGGCGGCCTCGGTCACTTCGGGGTGCAGCTGGTCAAGGTCATGAGCACGGGCACGGTCATCGCCCTCGACAGCAACCGTGACCGCCTCGACTTCGCCAGGGAGATCGGCGCCGACGAGGTCGCGCTGGCCGGGGACGACGGCGGCGTGGCCGAGATCCTCCGGCTCACCGACGGCCGCGGAGCCGACGTGATCCTGGACTTCGTGGCCGAGAACGGCACGCCCCAGCAGGCGCTGAGGTACCTGCGCCCGGCGCGCGGCGGCACCTACATCGTGATCGGCTACGGCGGGCAGGTCTCGCCCACCACGCTGGACATGATCGCCAACGAGATCAACATCCTGGGCAGCATCGTGGGCAGCTACTCGGAGCTGACCGAGCTCATGGAGCTGAACCGCCAGGGACGGGTCCACATCACCTCCACGACGTTCCCGCTGGAGGACTACGCGCACGCGCTCGACGAGCTCGACGCGGGCCACGTCCGGGGCCGCGGGGTGTTGGTGCCGTGACCCGGATGAACCAATCGGGCTCGGCGTCCCGGGGCGGCGTGGAGCCGGCTGGGGCGGCCTGAGCGGGCTTTCTCGGCGCCCCGTCCGGCCCGGGGCGCCGTTACCAAGGAGGAGACGCAAGTGGACAGGTCTTGGTTGGGTCACTACCTGGGGGAGGCGGCCGGGGTCTTCCTCATCGTTCTGTTCGGCGACGCGGTCGTCTTCGCGGCGGTGCTAATGGGAGCGGGTCCGGACCTCATGACCATCGGCCTCGGGTGGGGCGTGGCCGTCGGCCTCGCCGTGTGGGCCAACGCCACCATCTCCGGGGCGCACTTCAATCCCGGCGTCACGCTGGTGATGGCCTGGCGCCGGAACTTCCCCTGGAAGCACGTGGCGCCGTACCTCGTGTTCCAGACCATCGGCGGCTTCCTGGCGGCGGCGGTGCTGCAGCTGATCTACTCCGGGATGATCAACCACAAGCTGGCCAGCCTCGGTCTCGCCAAGGGGGCCCCGGGCAGTCAGCTGGTGGGCATGGTCTTCGCCCCGGTGACGCCCAACCCGGGGCTGGTCGGGATCGGCCCCGCCAGCGTCGCCTCCCGCCTCCACGTGGCCGACGGCTGGACCCAGGTCGCCCTCTGGCAGGGCTTCGCCGGGGAGTTCCTGGCCACGGCCCTGCTGGTGATCTTCATCCTGGTGCTGCTGGAGAAGCGCAACACGTTCGGCCCCGCGGCCTGGTTCTTCCCCCTGGCCCTGGGCCTCGGGGTGATGATGCTGGTGGTCTTCGAGGCCGGGCCCAGCATGGTCTCGCTCAACGCGGCCAGGGACTTCGGGCCCCGGCTCTTCATGTGGTTCGCCGGCTGGGGGAAGATCGCGTTCCCGGGCCCCCGGGGTGACTGGTGGGTGACCACCATCGGACCGACCGTGGGCGCGCTCGCGGGCGGCGGCTTCTACGACTTCGTGATGACCAGGTGGTTCCCCAAGACGGCGGACGAGGTGCCCCCGGGCCGCCACGAGGAGGAGCCTCTCATCGAGCACGCGGCCTGAGCGAGGCCGCGGCTCCCGGGTGCCGCCCCTGGCCGGGCGGCACCCACCCTCGGGCACAAGCCCGGTCTCCCCCGGGCCCCTTCCGAACCTGGGAACGATGCCACTTGGTAGCATCGGGCCCAGTTCCGGACGGCGAGCCAGGCCTGGTTGGGAGATGTACCGCAAGCTCTACCTGCCCCTCGACAACTCCGACCACTCCACGGCCGCCGCCGAGCTGGCCATCCGCCTGGCCCGGGCCCAGGGGGCGGAGATCGTGGGCTGCCACGTCTACGCGGCCCGGCTCCACGACTACCGCTTCAAGCAGATGGAGTACACCCTCCCCGAGGAGTACCAGGACGAGGCCGAGCTGGAGCGCCAGCGCAAGATCCACGACAGCCTCATCACCAGCGGCCTGCAGCTGATCTCCGACTCCTACCTGGAGGCGACCCAGCGGCGCTGCCTGGAGGAGGGGGTCCCCTTCACGCCCAAGACCTTCGACGGCAAGAACTGGGAGGTCCTGGTCCGGGACATCGGGGAGTCGGACTACGACCTGGTCCTGATGGGCGCCTGCGGCCTGGGCCAGGTCAAGGAGACGCAGATCGGGACCTGCGTCGACCGGGTGGTGCGCCGGGCCCACCGCGACACCCTGGTGGTGCGCCACCGGGAGGGCCGGGAGCAGCTGGCGGGGCCGATCGTGGTCGCCATCGACGGCTCCCCCCAGTCCTTCGCCGGCCTGCGCACGGCCCTGGAGCTGGGGCGGGCCCTGGAGCTGCCGGTGGAGGCGGTCTCGGTCTACGACCCCTACCTGCACTACGTGCTCTTCAACGGCATCGTGGGCGTCCTCTCCGAGAAGGCGAGCAAGGTCTTCCGCTTCAAGGAGCAGGAGGCGCTCCACGAGGAGATCATCGACACCGGGCTGGCCATGATCTACCAGTCCCACCTCAAGGTGGCCCGCGAGGTGGCCCGGGCGGAGGGGGTGGAGCTGCCCATCACGCTGCTCGACGGCAAGGCCTTCGAGCAGGTGCTGCGCTACGTCCGCGAGAAGGACGCCTCGATCCTGGTCTGCGGCCGCATCGGGGTCCACTCGGACCAGGACATGGACCTCGGCGGCAACACCGAGAACCTGCTCCGGCTGGCCCCCTGCAGCGTGCTCCTCTCCTCTAGGACCTACGTCCCGCCCATCGACGTGCGGGGCGCCGCCTCGGTGGTCTGGACGCCGGAGGCGAACCAGGTGCTGGAGCGCATCCCCTGCTCCGCCCAGGGGCTCTCCCGGACCGCGGTGCTGCGCTGGGCCATGGAGCGGGGCCACTCGATCATCTCCCAGGACCTGGTCACCGCCGCCCTGGGCGAGATCCTGCCCCCGGAGGCGTCCCGGGCCATCGGGGTGCCGGTGCCGAGCCAGGACCCGGGCCTCGACTTCGAGGTCAGCATCTGCCGGGAGTGCGGCTACACCGCTCGCGGCGTGCGCCCGGTCAGCTGCCCGGTCTGCGGTGCGGGCCCGGAGCAGTTCTCCAGCGTCGACCACCGCAGCCTCATGGCGGCGGCCGAGTCAGAGGGCGAGGTGAGCGACGAGCTGACCTTCGACAACCACAAGATCGGCTGGTCCACGGACGCCCGCAACCTGCTCCACGAGATGCCCGCCGGCTACCTGCGGCGCCGCATCAAGGCCAAGGTGGAGAAGGTGGCCCGGACCCGGCGGCTCTCGGTGGTGACGCTCCAGGTGGCGGCCCCGCTGATCGAGCCCGAGCTGGGGCGGGCGGCCAACGCCCAGCCCCACCAGGCCCCGCTGGAGGCGGAGCCGGAGGCGCAGCCGGTCGGGGTCGGCGGCTTCGAGGACGGGGACGGCCTGGAGGGGCCGGTGGACGACGCGCTCCTCACCTACGCCGCCGGCGGCCGCGGCGGCCGCTACGTGCCCCGCGAGGCCTCGCCCACCGTGGCCCGCCTGCGTCCCCGGGAGGAGGGCACGACGCCGGGCATGGGCGCCTCCCCGGCGGTCGACCCGGTCGAGGCCGCCCCGAGGTGTCCCGTCCGGCACGACTGAGGCTGGCCCGAGCCCCGGCCGCCGCCGCTGCCACGGCCCACCTCTGGCCCCGGCCCAGCCATCCCGTGGTGCGGGTTCTACGTATCAGGAGTCGGCGATGAGACTGAGCAAGAAGGGCCAGGTCACCATCCCGGCGCCCCTGCGCCTGCGGCATGGCCTCCGTGCAGGCGATGAAGTCGAGGTCGTCGAGGACCCGGGAGGGCTGCTCATCGTCCCCGTGGGGGACACCCGGGGACGCGGTGACCGCTTGGTGCAGGGCCTGCGCGGCCGAGCCACCACCCCGCTGACAACGGACCAGCTCCTCCGTCTCCTCCGCGACGAGTGATCCTGGGCCACTGGTCGCCGCGAGCGCTCGCCAGGGCCCGGATGGGGGCTGGGGGCTCACCGATGTCGTCGTCGACGACCGCCGCCCGGCCGGCGCCGCTCACGGGCGTCGCTCCCGGATCAGTTCGAGCACGGCCTGGGCGGCGTTGTGGCCGCCGATTCCGGAGACGGCACCGCCCCGCCGGGCCCCGGAGCCGCACAGGAGGACCGCTTGGTGCCAGCTGTCGACCCCCCAGCGCTCTGCCGGCGAGCTGAGGTCGGCACCGGCCGGAGCCCAGGGCCAGTCCAGCTCCCCGTGGAAGATGTGTCCCCCCGGCATGGCCAGCTCCGCCTCCAGGTCCTGGGGGATCTTGGCCTCGACGCAGGGACGTCCCTCGGCGTCCCGGGCCAGGACCGCGGCCAGGGGCTCGGCCAGGACCGCTTCCAGGGAGGCCAGCGCCCGGCCCACCGCTTCGGCCTTGGCCCCGGCGGGGTCGTGGTGGAAGAGCGCGGCCGGCATCTGCAGCCCGAAATAGGTGAGCGTGTGCCGCCCGGTCTCGCTCCCTAGGATCGAGGCGTCGGTGAGCGAGTGGCAGTAGACCTCTCCGGGGGGCCGGCTGGGCAGCTCGCCCCCGGCCGCCGCGGCGTGCGCCGCCTCCAGCTCCGCATAGGACTCGGCGAGGTGGAGGGTCCCGGCCAGCGCCACCGCGGGCTCGGCGCCGGAGCGCAGCCGGGGCAGCCGGTCCAGGAGGAGGTTGACCTTGAGCTGGGCCCCCACCGGCTTCAGCGACTCTTCCTGGGGCTCTCCCAGAAGCCGCTGCAGCGTCCAGGGCGCCACGTTGGCCAGGATGAACCGGGCCCCGAGCCGGCCCTCGCGCGCCCCGTCGTTCCAGGTGACCTCGCTCCCCGAGGCGCCGAGCCCGGGCCGCACGGCCGTGACCTCGGCCCCGGTGACCAGCTCGGCGCCCGCCCCGAGGGCGGCGGCCGCGAGCACCTGGGTGACCGCTCCCATGCCCCCGACCGGCACCTTCCACTCGCCGCTGCCGTTGCCCGTGAGGTGATAGAGGAAGCAGCGGTTCTGCACCAGCGAGGGGTCCAGGAGGGAGGCGAAGGTGCCGATCAGGGCGTCGGTGGCGACCACGCCGCGCACGAGGTCGTCGCCGAAGCGCCGCTCCAAGGTCAGCCCCAGGGGGCGCTCCACCAGCTCCTCCCAGAGGCGGGGGTCGACCTGCTCCCGGACCGCGGCCTGGGTGGGGAGCGGCTGGGTCAGGGTCGGGGCCACGACCCGGGCCAGGCGGGCGACGTCGTCGTAGAAATCGCGCCAGGCGCGGTATTCGGCCTCGCCGCCGGTCAGGGCCCCGAACGATGCCCGCGTGGCGGGCCCCTCACGCCGCTCGACCAGGAGCCCGTCGCAGCGGCCGGCCCGCTCCCAGGGCGTGTAGGAGGCGGTCGAGCGGGACCTCAGCTCCAGCTCCAGGCCGAGGTCCTCCATGATCCGCCGGGGAAGGAGCGAGACCAGGTAGGCGTAGGCGGAGAGACGCACCTCGTGGCCGGGGAACAGGGGCGCCGAAACCGCCGCCCCGCCGACCCGGTCCAGCCGTTCCAGGACCGCGACGCTGATCCCGGCACGGCCCAGGTAGGCGGCGGCGGTGAGGCCGTTGTGGCCGCCTCCCACGATGACGACGTCGTAGCGCTGCCGCCGTGGTGCCCGTGCCACGGCCACACGGTAGGCCATCCGCGCCCCTCTTCTACTCGCGGACTCGTCGGGCCGGGAGCGCTCCCGACCCCCGTCCTAGGCCTGGCCCGGCTCCTCCTCGCTGTACTGTCCCAGGAGGGAGCGGCTCCCCTCCTCCCAGGAGAATATGAGGCCGCAGCCGGGGCACTCCAGGTCGCTCCCCGGGTCGTGGTCGGCGGGGGGCAGCAGGCGCTCGCCGCAGCCGGGGCAGGTGAGCGTGAAGGCCTGGGCGTCGCGGCTGTCGCGGGCCCGCGCGCTGGCGGCCGCGGCCAGGTCCACCGCCACCGCCTGGCACTCGGCGCAGCGGAAGGTTGCCTCCCGGTCGCTGTGCTCCAGGTAGCGGCCGGTGCGGTCCACCAGCACCGGCGCGCCCAGGATCTCGAAGCGGCCGCCGCGGCAGCCCGAGGGGCAGACCAGGTGGCGCTGGCCCGAGGCCAAGCTCAGCCCTCCCCCGAGGTGAAGACGGGGCGGTGCCAGCCCTGGGGACCCTCGCCGGCGGCGCGGATCTCCTCGTAGAGCTCGTCCAGGTCGGCCTGGGTGAAGAGGTCGGCCACCCGGGCGCGGAGCCGGGCCGCCCCGGCGCAGCCCTTGATGGCCCAGACCACGAACTTGCGGCAGAGCCGGACCCCGCGCTGCTCGCCGTGGTGGGTGACCATGGCGTCCCAGTGCCGCTTGGCCAGGCGCAGGCGGGATTCGAAGTCGGGCTCGGGACCGAGGTCGCCGCTGGCCAGGAGCCGCACCGTGGACTCCAGGAAGTCCCAGTCGCCGAGCATGCCGCGGGCCACGACCACGCCGTCGACCACACCCTGGCGGATGCGCTGCTCCACCAGGCGGGCATCGCGCACGTCGCCCGAGCCCAGCACCGGGATCCGCTCCACGGCCTCCTTGACCCGGGCGATCTGGTCCCAGTCGGAGTCGCCGGTGTACTTCTGGCAGCGGGTCCGGCCGTGGACCGTGACCGCGCTGGCGCCCGCCTGCTCCAGCGCCCGGGCCAGCTCCGGGGCGTTGATCGAGTGCTGGTCCCAGCCGAGGCGCATCTTGGCCGTGACCGGCACCGGCACGGCCCGGACCATGGCCTCCATCACCTGGGCCGTGCGCTCGATCTCCCGGGCCAGGGCCGCCCCGGAGCCCAGCCGCACCACCTTGGGCACCGGGCAGCCGAGGTTGATGTCCACCAGGTCGGCGCCCTGGGCGACGCAGACCTGGGCCGCGTCGGCCATCATCTGGGGGTCGTTGCCGACCAGCTGGGCCGCCACCGGACGCTCCTCCGGGCCCAGGTCCAGGAGGCGCACCGCCACCTCCTCGGGGGCGCGCACCAGGGCCGCGGCGGCAGTCATCTCGGTGCAGGTGAGGCCCACCCCCATCTCCCGCGCGAAGGCCCGGAAGGGGCGGTCCGTGATCCCCACCATGGGCGCGATGAAGATGGGCGTGCGCAGGCGCAGGGGTCCGATGCTGAGCCCGGTCTGGGGGCGCGAGTCGGTGCCGGCGGCGGCCAAGGTGGAGGTCACTGAGAACCAGGCTAGCGCTGGAAAAGGGAGCGCGGCCCGGTCCTACAGGCGGCTCGGGGCGCGCCAGCCCGGGCGGTCGCGGCTAGAGGTGGTTCAGTACCAGGAGGAACAGAGCCAGGCCGGAGATGAGCGCCGCCGCCACCCAGGCCAGGCAGCAGCCGGTGGGGAGCACGCAGCAGGCGGCGCGCAGGGGATGGATGCGGTAACCGTAGCGGCGGGGCACGGGGTCATGATCCCACCTCGGGGGGGCCGGGCCCGGGGCTGCGGATATAGTCGGCAGGACCCGGGCGGCCCCGGGCCCAGGAGGCGAAGCTGATGCTGCTGGCCGTCGACGTTGGCAACTCCAACCTCACCGTGGGGCTGTTCCAGGGGGAGGAGCTGCGCGCCCACGGCCGCTTCACCACCCGCGGCAACGCCACGCCCGACGAGCTGGGCGCCCAGCTGCTGGGCTTCATCGCCCAGCGGGGGAGCAGCGAGCCGGTCGGCGCTGTGGCCATCAGCTGCGTCGTGCCCAGCCTCAACCAGGCCCTGGTGGAGGCGGCCCGCCAGTACTTCGGGGTGGAGCCGCTCACGGTCGGGCCGGGCACCAGGACCGGGATCGAGATCCACTACGACCCGGCCCGGGACGTGGGCGCGGACCGGATCGTGACCGCCGTCGGGGTCCACCATCGCTACGGGGGCCCGGCCATCATGGTCAGCTTCGGCACCGCCACCGTCTTCGACGCCATCGACGGCGCCGGCAACTACCTTGGGGGGGCCATCGCGCCCGGGCTCCAGCTCTCCGTGGACGCCCTCTTCGCCCGCGCCGCGCGCCTGCCCCGGGTCGACCTGGTGGCGCCCAGCCGGGTCCTGGGCCGGACCACGGTGAGCTCGGTGCAGGCGGGCATCATGTACGGCGCCGCGGCCCAGGCTGAGGGCATGATCGCGCGCATCCGGGACGAGCTCCCGGGGCCGGTCAAGGTGGTTGCCACGGGCGGCCTCTCGCCCCTCGTCGCGCCCCTGGTCCGGGGCATCGACCACCTCGACCCGCTGGTGCTGCTGGAGGGGCTGCGCCTGCTGGAGGGGCTGAACCGGGCCCCCGGATGATCTCCGGCACATAAAAAAAGGGCGCCCCCCGAAAGGGACGCCCCGAGAGGGGGGGGCGACGTTGGAAGCTCGTTGAGTCGATCTCGGTGAGCTGGGGTTAGCCTAGCACCGGCCCCTGGGGCGGGCAAATTTCGAAGTCGTGAAGGAATCGCCACGGGCCTGTGGAGAACTCTTCAGGGAGAGCCCACCGCCCGGGTGCGCCCGGGGCCCAGAAGACACGGCGCCCGCGGCCCCGCCGGGCCACCGCCCGGCCCGTCTCCTGCGGCTGCGGCCGCGGTTGCCGCTTGCGGCCGTCTCGG
>JASHRA010000009.1 GCA_030038765.1 Candidatus Dormiibacterota bacterium
CGGCCCTCCGCGCCCTCTTCCTGGCCGGCGCCCGCAACACCTCTCGACTGGGGCCGGAGTGGGCCCAGAGCGGGCCCCAGCGGCGCCGGGACCAGGGCACGGTGGAGGCTCACCGAGCGGCGCTGCGGCGCCGCGCGCCGTCCCTGGCCCGGCTCTACGACGCCTTCATGGCCGCGGCCCCCGCCGTCGCGGCCCCACCCGCCCCCCAGGAGGACAGCTAGAAGATGGAAGCAGCCCCGGCACCGAGCCGTCCCGTGCAGGTGACCGACCTCTCCCGCTGGAAGTCCGAGGGCAGGCGCTTCGCCATGCTCACTGCCTACGACTACACCAGCGCCGTCTGGCTCGACCGGGCCGGCATTCCCATCCTCCTGGTGGGCGATTCCCTGGGCGGGACGATGCTGGGCCATCGGCTCCGGGACGGGGGTCCCAACACGCTGCCGGTGACGCTGGAGGAGGTCATCCACCACGCCCGGGCGGTCAGCCGCGGGGTCTCGCACGCGCTCGTCGTGGGCGACATGCCCTTCCTCTCCTATCACCTGGGGCTGGACGACGCCACCCGCTCCGCCGGACGGCTGATCAAGGAGGCGGGCGTCCAGGCCGTGAAGCTGGAGGGGGCCGGGCCCGCGATCGAGGTCGTGTCCCACCTGACGGAACGCGGCATCGCGGTCATGGGCCACCTCGGGCTCACCCCGCAGTGGGTCAACGTCCTGGGCGGGTTCCGGGTCCAGGGCCGTACCGAGCAGGCGGCCCAGCGCCTGCGCTCGGGGCTCGCCGAGCTGGAGCAGGCGGGCGCCTTCGCCGTCGTCCTGGAGGGGGTACCCTCCCGGCTCGCCGCCGAGCTGACCGCCGCCACCGGCCTGCCCACCATCGGCATCGGGGCCGGCCCCGGCTGCGACGGCCAGGTGCTGGTGCTGCACGACCTGCTCGGCCTCACCGTGGGCACCGTGCCCAAGTTCGCCAAGCCCTTCGCCTCCCTGGGCGAGGAGATGCTGGGTGCGGCCCGCCGCTTCCAGTCCGAGGTGGAGCAGGGCAGCTACCCCGATGCCGAGCACAGCTACGGCTGAGGCGGGACCGGAGCGGCTGGCGCAGGCCACCGAGCTGCGCCGCCGGACCCTGGCGTGGGGCCGGGCCGGGGAGACGGTGGGGCTGGTGCCGACCATGGGCGCGCTCCACGCCGGGCACCTGGCCCTGGTCCGGGCCGCCCGTCGCCAGTGCGCCCGCGTGGTGGTCTCGATCTTCGTCAACCCGCTCCAGTTCGGCGAGGGCGAGGACTACCGGCGCTATCCCCGCGACCTCTCGGGAGACCTGGCCCGGCTGGGGGCGGAGGGCGTCGACGCCTGCTACTGCCCGGCCCCCGAGGCGATGTACCCGGAGGGATTCGCCACCCGCGTCGCCGTCTCCGGGATGGCCCGGCTCGGGGAGGTGGCTGCCCGCCCTGGCCACTTCGAGGGCGTGGCCACGGTGGTGACCAAGCTGTTCGCCGCCACCGGCCCCTGCCGCGCCTACTTCGGGGAGAAGGACGCCCAGCAGGTGGCCCTGGTGCAGCGGCTGGCCCGGGACCTGGACCTGGGGGTGGAGGTGGTCGTCCTGCCCGTGGTGAGGGACCCGGACGGGCTCGCGCTCAGCAGCCGCAACCGACTCCTCTCGGCGGCCGGGCGGCGCTCCGCACTCTGCCTCTGGCGAGCGTTGGCGGCGGCCCGGGAGGCCTTCGCCTCCGGGGCCCGCTCGGCCCCCCGGCTGGCCCGGGTGGCGGCGGCCGTGGTGCAGCAGGAGCCGGGCGCCGAGCTGGACTACGCTGCGGTGGTGGACGCCGCCGACCTCTCCCGGGCGCAGCGGGCAGAACCAGGTTCGCGGCTGCTGCTGGCGGCCCGGGTGGAGGGGGTCAGGCTGATCGACACGGGGCTGCTCCGGCCCGAGCCGGGGGGGCAGGGGTGAGCCAGCCGCTGCGCCAGGAGGGCCCGGGCCGGCGCTTCGACCTGGTGGTGGTGGGAAGTGGGAGCGCCGGGCTCTTCGCCGCCGTCAAGGCGGCCCGGGCCGGTCTCCGCGTGGCCGTCCTCACCAAGGCCAGCCTCAGGGAGTGCAGCAGCCGCTACGCCCAGGGCGGCATCGCCGCCGCCGTCGACCCCGGCGACAGCCCCCGGCTGCACGCCGCCGACACCCTGGCGGCGGGCCGCGGCCTGTGCGACCCGGAGGCGGTCAGGACCCTGGTCGAGGAGGGGCCCCGACGGATCCACGAGCTGGTCGAGCTGGGGGTCCGCTTCGACACCCAGGACGGGGTGCTGCTGGTGGCCCGCGAGGCCGCCCACTCCCGCTCCCGGGTGGTCCACGCCGGCGGCGACGCCACCGGGCGCGAGGTCGAGGAGCTGCTGGCCACGCGCGCCCGGGAGGAGGTGGAGCTGATCCTGGAGGAGCACGCCGTGCGCCGCCTCCTGGTCGCTGACGGACGCTGCCGGGGCGTGGAGGCGGTCTCGCTCCGCCGTCCCGAGGTCCGCCGCCTGGAGGCCGGCGCCGTCCTCCTCGCCACCGGCGGCCTGGGTCGCTGCTACCGCTACACCACCAACCCGGCCCCGGCCACCGGGGACGGCATCTGGCTGGCCCACCAGGCCGGCGCCGAGGTGGCCAACCTGGAGTTCGTCCAGTTCCACCCCACCGCGCTCGCCCTCCCCGGCGCCCCCCCCTTCCTCATCTCCGAGGCGGTGCGCGGCGAGGGCGCCCTCATCCTCGACGACCTGGGCGAGCGGTTTCTCCTGGAGGCGGACCCGGCGGGGGAGCTGGCCGGGCGCGACGTCGTCGCCAGGGCCATCAGCCGGCGCATGGAGGAGCGCCACCTGGACCACGTCTGGCTCGATCTCCGCCCCATCCCCGCCGAGCAGGCCAAGGTCCGCTTCCCCAGCATCACCGCCACCTGCGCCAGCCACGGCATCGACATCACGAGGGAGCCGGTCCCGGTGGCCCCCGCCGCCCACTACCACATGGGCGGGGTGCGCACCGACCTGGGCGCCGCCACCACCGTGGCCGGGCTCTACGCCGCCGGTGAGGTGGCCTCGACCGGCGTCCACGGGGCCAACCGGCTGGCCAGCAACAGCCTCCTGGAGTCGCTGGTGTTCTCCGCCCGCGCCCTGGAGTCGGTGATGGGCGCGGGCGAGAGCCCGGCGCTGGGAGAGCTGGGGCCGGCCGAGGAGCTGCGGCCGGAGGCCCTCGGCAGCGCGGCCGGGGAGCGCATCCGCGCCGCCCTGCGCCAGACGATGTGGGCCGGCGCCGGCATCACCCGGGACCAGGAGGGGCTGGAGCAGGCCCGGACCCAGCTCCGGGAGCTGGCCGCCGAGCTGCCCGAGCTGCCGGTGGAGCCGGCCGCCCTGGAGCTGCGCTGCATGCTGGGCACCAGCGGGCTCCTGGTCGAGGCCGCCGCCTACCGCGAGGAGAGCCGCGGCGCCCACTACCGTCGCGACCACCCGGCCGCCGACGACCGCTTCCTGGGGGCGGTGGTGCAGCAGCGGGACCGGGGCCTGGAGTTCCGGCCCAGTTGAGCGTCGCCGATCGGTCCGTGCTCAGGGAGACGGTGGCCCGGGCCCTGGCCGAGGACCTCGGCGCCGGCGACCTCACCGTCGCCGCCGTGCTGGAGCCGGGCCAGCGCTGCCGGGCCCGGGTGGTGGGGCGCGAGGCGGGCGTCCTCTGCGGCCTCGGTCCGGCGCGCGAGGTCTTCCGCCAGCTCGACCCGGGGGTGGACTGCCGGGAGGTGCTGGCGGACGGCGCCGAGCTGGAGGCGGGGCGGGTGGTCCTGGAGCTGGCCGGCCCGGCGGCCCCTATCCTCAGCGGGGAGCGCACCGCGCTCAACTTCCTGCAGCACCTCTCCGGGATCGCCACCCTGACCCGCCGCTTCGTCGAGGTCGCCTCCGCCTTCGAGGTCCAGATCCTGGACACGCGCAAGACGGCGCCCGGGCTGCGCGCGCTGGAGAAGCACGCCACCCATGTGGGCGGGGCCACCAACCACCGCATGGGGCTCTACGACGCCGTCCTCATAAAGGACAACCACGCCCAGGCCGCGGGGGGGCTCGAGGTGGCCCTGCGACGCGCCCTCCGGAGCCAGCCGCCGGCCGGGGTCGAGGTCGAGGTCCGCGACCTGGAGGAGCTCCGGCTCGCCCTCGAACTGGGCGCCGGCAGGGTGCTGCTGGACAACTTCAGTCCCCGCCAGGTGGCCGAGGCCATGCCCCTGGCCCGGGGCCGGGCCCGGGTGGAGCTGAGCGGGGGGGTGACGCTGGAGAACCTGCCCGAGTACGCCGCCCTGCGTCCCGACTTCATCTCCGTGGGCCGCCTGACCCACAGCGCGCCGGCCCTGGACCTGGCCCTGGAGGTGCTCCCCCCGCAGGGCTAGCGGGCGGCCCGGCCGCTCCCGGAGAAGCCCACCCGGCGGCCCTGCTCGGCCTCCCGGAGGCGGCGCAGGATGAAGCGCAGCTGGCCCTCGAGGGCGACCGCCTGGAAGAGGTCGTAGCCCTCCTCGCCGGCGAGCTGGTTGACCTCCTCCAGCGACTCCGCCTCGCGGTACTCGTAGATCTGACGCGGCGGTATGGTGCTCACCTGGCCTCCTCCGGCGCGGGGCGCCGACAGCGACAGTTTGCCATGGCGGGAGGGCCGGGCAGCCGGGCGGGAGCGTCGGGGGCGGATCTCGAAGGGCTGGCTGTTATACTCTCGCCCGCGTCGCGGCGGCCCGGGTACCGCCGGCGCCGCCGTTCTGTGTGGAGGATTCAGCAGCCCTTTGTCGGAGCTCGCCACCGAGGTACCGAACCAGGAGCTGACCAGCTTCAGCTCCATGGAGGAGTACCTGCGCACCAGCGCTGAATCGATCCGCACCCTGACCTATGGCGACATCGTCGACGGGACCGTGGTCCGCGTCGACCCCGACGAGGTCCTGGTCGACATCGGGGCCAAGTCGGAGGGGGTGATCTCCAACCGGGAGCTGAGCGGGCGCGCCGAGGAGGCGGTGGTGCTGAGCCCGGGGGACCGGATCAAGGTCTACGTACTCCAGTCCGAGAACGAGGACGGCAACGTCGTCCTCAGCCTGCGCCGGGCCCGCGCCGAGGGCATCTGGGCCAAGGCGGCGGAGAAGGAGAGCTCGGGCGAGGGGGTGGAGGCCGAGGTCCGGGAGCAGAACAAGGGCGGCCTGATCGTCAACATCATGGGCCTGCGCGGCTTCCTGCCCAGCTCGCAGGTGGCGAGGACCCACTCCGGCAACCTCATGGACCTGGTCGGACAGCAGATCATGGTCAAGATCCTGGAGGTCAACCGCAAGCGCAACCGGCTGATCGTCAGCCAGCGCGCGGCCCAGGACGAGGACCGCGCCCGGCAGCGGGAGGAGCTCTTCGAGCGCCTCCACGTGGGGGACGTGGTCAGCGGCCGGGTCAGCGGCCTCACCTCCTACGGCGCCTTCGTCAACCTGGGTGGCGCGGACGGCCTGATCCACATCTCGGAGCTCTCCTGGGACCGGGTCAGCAACGTCTCCGACATGCTGGCCGTGGGCGACGAGGTGACGGTCAAGGTGATCAAGCTGGACCCGGAGCTGTCCCGCATCTCGCTCTCCCTGCGCCAGATGAGCGACGACCCCTGGGACAGCATCGAGGCCCGCTTCCCGGCCGGCACCGAGATCGAGGGCACGGTCACCAAGACCAAGAAGTACGGCGCCTTCCTGCAGATCGCGGACGGCGTCGAGGGCCTGCTCCACATCTCGGAGCTCTCCTGGGAGCACGTGGAGCGGACCGAGGACGTGCTCCGGGTCGGCGACGCGGTGCGCGTGGTGGTGCTGCAGGCGGATCGCTCCCGGCGCCGCATCTCGCTCTCCTACCGTCAGCTGCTGCCCCGTCCCGCCCACCTGGCGGCGGAGGCGGACGAGGCCGGCGTGGGCTACGCCGCCGCCGACTACGAGCCCGACGAGGGCGACGACGAGGAGGCGACGCCCCGGGCCCGCGCCTCCCGGCCCGCAGCGGAGCCGGCGGC
>JASHRA010000010.1 GCA_030038765.1 Candidatus Dormiibacterota bacterium
CTGCGTCGCGGCCCACGCCCGCCAGGTGGCGAGGGCCGGGGCTACGCCGGAGGAGGTGGCCGAGGCGCTCTCGGTGGCGCTGCTGCTGGACGGAGGGCCGGCCACCACCTGGGGCCCACGGGCCCTGGAGGCCTACCAGCAGTTCAGGAGTCAGCCTCCCGCGGGCTGAGGCGCTGCGGCGCGCCGGCCGCCGACGCCGGCTCCCGGCCCGATGGTTGACCGATAGGGCAGGACCTTCTCTGATTGACAACGATATATCTACGACATATGATGAGCATGTCGGATATATCTCACGGAGATCCAAGGTGACGATGCACGTACACGAACACGGCGAGCTCGATCCCGGAGTCGGCCTCCACGGCTTCCGCCACGGCCCCCAGGGCAGGCCCAGGTTCTCGGGCTTCCGCGACCTGGAGATGGCCGACGCCCTGCGCCGCAGCTTCATCGGCGGCTTCGGAGGGCGGGGGCTGCACCGGGGCCGCGTCCCCCGCGGCAACGTCCGCGCCGCCATCCTCCTGCTCCTGGAGGAGAAGCCGCGCAACGGCTACCAGGTGATGCAGGAGATCACGGAGCGGAGCCGCGGCGTCTGGCAGCCCAGCCCCGGCTCGGTCTACCCGGCGCTGCAGCAGCTGGAGGACGAGGGGCTGATCCGCTCCGAGGAGTCCGAGGGGCAGCGCCTCTTCACCCTCACCGACGCCGGACGGGCGCATACTGAGCAGCACCGGGCCCAATGGGGCTCACCCTGGGATGAGGTTTCCGGCGCCGTCGGCGACGACGTCCACGAGCTCCTCTCGCTCCTCCGTCAGACCGCCGGCGCGCTCATCCAGGTGGCCCACGCGGGCAGTCCGGCGCAGGTGGCCAAGGCCTCGCAGCTGGTCCGCCAGACCAAGCGGGGCCTCTACGAGATCCTTGCCGAGGGGGAGGAGGAGGACAAGCCGGGAGGGGACAAGGAGGTTGGCTGAGATGCGATCCAGGACCAGTTCGAGCATTGGCAGCAGCAACACCCCCTACCTGGGTTTGCGGCGGTGACCCCGGTGGCCCCGCTGGCGGGCGCTCCCAGCGAGGACCTGGAGGCGGCCCTGGGCGTCCAGGGCCAGCTGCCTCCGCCCCAGAGCGGCTCCCTGGTGGTGGCCGACGTCACCGACCTGGGGCCCAGCCTGCGCCAGATCCGCTTCCGCGGCCGCTTCCTCCAGGGGCTGCGCTGGGCGCCCGGCCAGGACCTCATGCTGCGCCTGCCCCAGGACGGCGAGCACATGGTGAACCGGCGCTACAGCATCCGCCGCGCCGATCCCTACGCCGGGCGGGCGGACATCAACGTGGTCATGCACGGCAACGGCCCGGCGGCGCGCTGGGCCCGGGAGGTGCGCCTCGGCCAGCTGGTGCCGGACGTGGTCGGGCCGAGGGGCAAGATCACGCTCGACCCGGCGGCCGACTGGCACCTCTTCATCGGCGACGACACCTACCTGCCGGCCACCCTCGCCATGCTGGAGGCGCTGCCCCCGGCGGCGAGCGCCCGGGCCCTCCTCGAGGTGGGCGCGCCGGAGGACGAACAGCCGCTGGAGACGGCCGCCTCGGCGGAGCTGGAGTGGCTCCACCGGGGGGCCTCCGAGCCGGGCGCGCCGGAGGGGCTGGTGGAGCGCCTGGAGCGGCTCCGGCTGCCCGACGGTCGGGGCCACGTCTACATCGCGGCCGAGCTCCGGGTGGCGCTCCGGCTCCGCGACCTGCTCCTGGCCCGGGGGCTGGCGCGGGGGCAGGTCTCGGCCAAGGGCTACTGGGTGCGGGGACGGCCCAACGCCCAGCGCGGGGAGCCCGAGCTGCCCTCCTAGCGACTCCCGGTTGACCGCCCGCCGGGGGCGCTGATATGGTCCCGCCCTACCATGCAGGTGATCCAGATCCGGGCCCTGGGGCGCCGCAGCTCCTACACCGCCATCAGCGGGCGGGTGAGCCAGCTGTCGCGCCGGGAGGCCCTCCAGCGTCGCCTGCTGGGCGCCTCGGGCCCGCTCGTGGCGGTCTGCGACTTCCACCTCCGCGACAGCGCCAGCGACGAGCTCCGCGAGGTGCGGGGCGTGCCCGCCCTGGTGGGGGTCAGGGCGGGCCAGAGCGTGACCCTCGTCTACCGCCGCCTGGGCCGCTCCCGAGAGTGGCTCCTCGGGGCCCGGAACAACAGCACCGGCAAGGTGGTCATGCTGCCGCCGCGCCGGCCGACTCTCTTCTGGGCGATGGTGTGGATGCTGGTCACCTGGGGGACGTTCTGGGTGGCCCAGTACGAGCTCGCGACCACGCGGGCCGCGGCCCTGCCCCTCCTGCTGCTCCTGTTCTGGGTGTTGGTGGGTGCCTGGCTCCTCTTCCGCGCCCGTGTCGTGGGGTCCCAGTTGGAGACGGCGCTGGAGGGTGGCGAGAGAGCCCTGGCAGAGCTGGCCCCGGGCTAGCAGGGCCCTTCCGGGGCGCCGCCAGGGGAAGGCTCCTCGCGGCCGGTCCGCGCCGCCTCCGACCTCAGGCAGCCCCTACGCCCTCTCTTCCATGGCTCTGGCGACTTGGAGCCGCTTGCACCTCTTGACCACTTCCTTGCGGCCCAGCGGCTCTCAGCCGGGACCCGCCGCAGTTGCTGCGTCGGGCGTGAGGTGGGCGCGCTCACTGGTAGGTGGAGCTGCCGCGCCAGCTGCAGATAGAAGGCCTGCGCATTCCCTGACAGGTCTGTCCAGCCTGGATGCGGAACTGGACGGTTCGGGGCCTGACCCTGCTCCGAGTCCAGCTTGTCAGCTCGCGCCAAGAAGAGAGTCCCGCAGGGTAGCGAGGGCGTGCCTGCCACGGAGAGGGCCTTCGCGCGCCCTGCCGTGAAGAGGACGGAACAGCGATTGAAGGCCGACGTCGGCAGGGCATCAATCGAGCGGCAGGCGTGCTTAGGTCCTCCGCAGGCTGCACGCAGTAACCGCCCCACGTCCGTCGGCCCCGCGACCCTCGTTCTCAAGGGGCTGACACTCGTCAGGCGGACTCCGGCAGACGCCGTCGGCCCGAGTGGTCGGCGTCTGACGACTGCGGCGGACGGGACGTGAATCCCGATGCAGATGCCGGCCGTCGTCCCGGAGGATGAAGTGGGGTGAGCGAGTCCGTCGCCGTTTGAGCAGGCTGTTGCGAGTACAGCAAACCCCGGGACCGCAAGTAACACCTTGCTACCGAGGTGCGTCGGGACGGGCCCGGTCACACCTGGCCGCGCCGGTAGCAACCGTCGGTGAAGGTCGACCGTTCTGGCGGCCTGTTCAGATCTGCGACGTCGCTGTGCGAAGGACCGACCGTGACATCGTTCGCCGCCTAACCGACTTCCGTGAGCCTCTGGCCTGTCCGTCCAAGCCGGCCCCCTGGAGACTGGAGCGCGGTCAGCTTGCCCCGACCTGTCGGCGATAGTGCCGGGCGTAATCCGGCACGGGGATGCCAACCGGCAGATCGGGCGCCTCGATCGGCTCCATGGGACCGACCCGGAGCGGTATCTCCCCGGCCCAGATGGGCAGCGTCTGGTCCTGGAGTGGGTCGGTGGGGGGGCCCTGGCGGAGCTTGGCCGACGCTTGGTCCAGGCGCAGGCGGAGCACCTTGGTCGCCTTGAGCTCCTTGACCGTTGGGTGGCGCGCCTCCTCCCAGCGTCCCCGGACCACGTGGTCCACGAGCGCCTGGAAGGCCTCCATCTTCTCCTCCGTGTCGGTGATCAGCTGGGCCCGCCCGAGAACCACGACGGAGCGGTAGTTCATGGAGTGGTTGAAGACGGAGCGGGCCAGCACCAGGCCGTCGAGGAGGGTGACGGCGATGCAGACCTCGGCCTCCGAGGCCACCCTCAGCATGCGCGAGGCGGGCGCCCCGTGGATGTAGAGCCAGTCCCCCTGGCGCGCGTACATGGTCGGGACCACGATGGGCTGGCCCTCGAAGACGAAGCCCAGGTGACAGATGAGGGCCTCGTCGAGGATGGCGTAGATCCGCTCCCGCTCGTAGCTGGCGCGGTCAGCGTGGCGCCGCACCCGGGTGCGCTCGGTGGCCTCGATCACCTGGGTCGACATGTGGCGATCGTACTCGCCCCCAGCTCAGGTCAGTCCCTAGGCCCGCTCGCGCCGCCACTCGTAGAGGACGTCCGGCTCGCGCTCCTCGTTGCCGGACCCGTCCGTCTCCAGCACCACCCGGAAGCCGCGGCGCTCGTAGAAGCCGCGTGCGGCGCGGTTGCGCTGGAAGGCCCAGAGACGGAGCGGGCCCGGGCTCAGGGCCTGGCAGAGGGCCAGGAGCTCGGAGCCGAGGCCCCTCCCCTGGTGCGCGGGCGCGACGTAGAGCTGGTCCAGGAAGTCCCGGCGCCGGCTCAGCGCGGCGAAGCCGAGCGGCCGCTCCCGCTCCGCCGCGACCCAGACCTCATCCTCCACCAGCAGGACCTCGCGGAGCCAGCGCCGCACCTCGCCCGGTCCGTGGGCCAGCCGGAGCCAGGGCATGGCAGCCTCGATGGCCTCCAGGTAGATGCTGGCGATGAGGTCCGCCTCCCGCTGCTGGGCCCGGCGCAGGCGGGGACCCAGCTCGAGCTCGGGGACGGCTGAGGGGACCAAGGGCCTAGCACCTCGTGGCTGATCTGGGGACGAGTCGGGGGCCCGATGCGGCCACCTCCTGAACTGGCGCTGGCGGGCCGGGCGTCCGGGGCGCGAACATAGTGGCGCATCGACACGGGGAGGTTGGCGACGAAGAGGCTACTCGGCGGAAGAGTGGCGAGCTGTGGGAAGGGGCCCCTGTGATCTGGGCCTACCTGGCGTTCGTGCTGGTGGCCCATGAGGGCGCTCACGCGCTGGCCCTGCGCTTCTACCACGTTCCCTTCGCGGCCCGGCTCTGGTACAGCCGCCACTTTCCCTGGCTCGGCTTCGGCTGGCGCTACCACGTCGACGGCCTCACCTTCGCCCAGCGCCACACCATCCTCATGGTGGGGCCCTTCGTCGAGGCCATCCTCTGGTGCGCCGGCGCCCTCCTCTTCACCTCCTACCTCCGGGGGCTGGTGGTCATGGCCGGGCTGACGCTGCTGCTCAACCGGGTGGTGCCCGGGGGCGACCTCTGGAAGGCCAGCCGGCTGCTCCGAGATCGGCCCCTGGCCCAGCGCCAGGCGCCGGCCTAGGGAGGGGTCGGTGGCCAAGGTCGACCCGGACGCGCTGGCGCTGGCCTGGCTGCACGCCCGCCGTCGCTTCGAGGCCCAGGCCGGGCGCAGCGTTCCGGCATCGGATCGGCGCGAGCTCCGGGACCTCACCATGGAGCAGCTGGCGGTCGTGGGCCGGACCCCGCTGGAGGGGCTGGAGCGGGACCAGGCGAGGTCCGTCTACGGCCTCCCCGAGAGCCGTTTCGAGCCCGTCTGCGAGCAGATGATCGAGATCGGCCTGCTCTGCCTGGAGCCGGCCCAGGGTGGTCCCGGGGCCCGGCTGCGCCTCAGCGAGCGCGGGCTGCGCACCCGCAGCACCCTGGACGCGATGCAGAAGGCGACGCTGGTGGCCATGATCAACGCGGTGGGGCCGGAGCTCTCGGCGCGCATGCTCTCGGCGCTGGGCCAGGCCTTTCCCGAGCCGGGCTGAGCCCGGGCACTCGCCCGGCGGCGATCGCGCGCCCGCTACTTAGACTGACCCGGTGGCGAGCCCCCAGTCCGAGCCGGCCGGCGGCGCTCCGCTGAGCGGGCCCTCAGAGCCGCCCGCCGGGCGCGACCCGACCGTGCCACCGCCCGGGACCTGGGGCTGGGTCCGGGGCGCCGCCGTGGTGGTGGCGCTCTTCGTCGGCTACCAGATCCTGCTGGTGCTGGCCTCGTGGCTGCGCTCCATCCTCACTGTCATCCTGGCCCTGGTCCTGGCCGTGGCCATCGCCTTCGTCGCCGACCCCGTGGTCAACCTCCTCCGCCGCCGGGCGCACCTGCCCGGATCCCTGGCGGTCCTGATCACGCTGGTGCTGGGCCTGGTCGTGGTCCTGGGCGCGATCTTCCTCATCGGAGGTCCCCTGGTGGGGGAGGCGAGGGGGCTGGCCAGCCAGGTGCCCAGCCTCCTCCACCGTGCCAACGGGGAGATCAGCCGCCTCCGCACCGACCTGCGCCAGCACGGCATCGAGTTCGGGGGCGGCAAGGGAGGCGTCCTCCCCACCAACCTCGCGTCCTACATCCCCGGCGTGACCGCCATCCTGCTCCACGGGCTCAGCTCGACGGTGACGGTGCTGGTCGACGTCTTCGTCGGCCTGGTCATCTCCTTCTGGCTCCTGAAGGACGGCCGGGCCCTGCGCCAGCAGGCGCTGGACCTACTTCCCGGCCGGGCCCGCGCCGGCCTCGCCTTCGGCCTCGACGCCTTCACCGTGGTGGTCGGGGGCTACGTCCGCGCCCAGCTCCTGATGGCCCTGCTGGTGGGCCTGCTGGCCGGCCTGGGGACGGCCCTGCTGGGCGTTCCCTTCCCCCTCGTGATCGCGTCGGCCACCTTCATCTTCGAGCTGGTGCCGCTGGTCGGGCCCTTCGTCGGCGGCGCCGTGGCCGTCCTCCTGGCCCTCACCAAGAGCCCCCTCCTGGCCGTCTTCACCCTCATCCTCTTCCTCGCCATCCACGTCGTCGAGGGCTACCTCCTGGCGCCCCGGATCCAGGCCCGCTTCGTCCGCCTCCACCCGCTGGTGGCGCTGCTCGCCCTCTTCGCCGGGATCGAGGCGGGCGGCTTCCTCGGCGCCCTCTTCGCGGTCCCCGTGGCGAGCCTGGCGGCGGTTCTGCTGCGGGCGGCGGTGCTGGACTGGCGCAACCGCCGCCCCGACCTCTTCGGGGCCCGGGCGGCCCAGGCGGCGGCGCTCGGGAACCTGCCCGGGCGTGGGGTCCTGCGTGAGTTCACGCCCATCCACCGTGACATCTGGAACTGGGTGCGGGGTCGATTCCACTCCCGTTCCTGATGACTTCCGCCCGCTCCGCCAGGTCGTGGAGCCGGTGAAGGTCCGAACCGATCGGTGGTCCGAGGCGTGGGCACGGGCCGGGCTCCTGCCTCCGTTGCAACCGAGACGCCGACAGATGACGAACGACTGGCAGCCAGCTGAGGTCGCCGAGGTCGTCGGTTACCACAGATGGGACGAGATCTGATCCCGTCGTCGGCTGCCGATCTGTACCGCCCGACCAGCGAATTCACGCCCGTGTGGCAAGGCGATGTGTTCGACAAGGTCCAGATCTATCTCCCGCCAGGGCGCGGCGTCTCTCGCCAAACTCACCGATATAGGTGCGAGTACGTTCCTGGAGCTTGAACTGTGGGAGGAGTGGAGCAGAGGAGGTCGTCCACCTCTCGAGTTTCAGCCCTGGCTAGACGCGTCGCAGCCGGCGTATCTCGGACAGACGGCGAGGTCGGTGCTCGAGCGGGGGATGGTCGAGGGGGTACGCGGTCTACTTCAAATCCAGCTTGGGAGTGAGACAGGAGCGTCTGGCTGAGGAGACGAACCTACTGTTCAGGCTGGACGGGTTTCAGGAACAGGCTGCCCCGCCGCCAGCCCACGCTAAGGGACTCCGCCTTGGCACGGATTCTGCTGACGCGGCGGATGGCGGCGGGCTCTCCGCGGGGGCCTCCGCCCTCGCGGGGCAACTGGCGCCCAGCAAGAGTAAACAACGTCCCTCCTTGCTCACTCTTGCTCGATAAGAGTGAACGAACGTCGCGGTCCCACGTGCGAGGCCGCTTGCGGGCCCGAGCGCACTCGCCATGGACCCTGCTGGCCGACCTCTCCGCCAGTGGCGTTCAGCGCCGCTGCAGGCGGACCTCCAGGGCGTCCCGGATGGCGTCACCGACGAAGTTGAATGCCACCACGGTGAGGACGATGGCAATGCCGGGCGGGTAGATCAGCCACCAGTAGCCGTCGAAGAGGTAGTTGAGCCCCTGGGCCAGCTCGCCGCCCCAGTTGGTGGCGGGTGGGGGCACGCCCAGGCCGAGGTAGCTCAGCGTGGCGACGAAGATGATCGCGTCCGCCACCTGGAAGGTGGCGTTGACGACGATCGTCCCTACCGTGTTGGGTATGACGTGGCGCAACAGCACGCGCCTGGTGGATCCGCCCATGGTCTTGACCGCCTGCACGTACTCCCGCGTGCGCAGGCTCAGCGTCTCGCCCCGCACCAGCCGGGCCGGCACCAGCCAGGCGACAAGGCCGATGACGATGATCAGCTCCGGGATCGAGGTGGTGAAGATGGCTCCCAGCAGGATCAGCGCGAAGAGGAAGGGGAAGGCCAGGAGCGTGTCGACCACCCGCATCATGAGAGCGTCGACGACGCCTCCCGCCAGCCCCGCCACCGCTCCCCAGATGACGCCCAGCCCGACGGCGATGAGGGCGGCGGCGAAGGCGATCTCCAGAGAGCTCTGGCCCCCCAGCATCATCCGGCCCAGGACGTCGTACCCCAGCGGGTCGGTGCCCAGCAGGTGGTGCAGGCTGGGCGGCTCGTCCCCGATGTTGGGGTTGTTGTAGATCTGCTGCGTGTGGTAGATGACCGGGCCGAGGAAGCAGAACAGCAGCATGAAGACGATCACCCCGAGGCCCACGGTCGCGAGGCGGTTCTCCAGGAAGACGTCGAGGATCATGCGCCAGATGGAGCCGGAGCGATAGGCCTCCCCGCCCTCCGCCAGCAGCTCCTCGGCGCCGGGCGCGGGGAGTTGGGAGATCAGGCTCATGCCGTGGTCACGCGCTCAGGGCGTAGCTGTGCTCCGGCCATTCAGATGTACCGGATGCGCGGGTCCACCACCGCGTAGAGCACGTCCGCGATCAGGTTCCCCAGCACGGTGGCGATGGCCACCACGACGGTGACGCCCAGCAGCACCGGAAAGTCGTCGTCCTGGGCCGCCTGGAAGAAGAGGAGGCCCATCCCGGGGTAGTTGAAGATGCTCTCCACGACCACGGCGCCGCTCAGGATCCCGCCCAGGGACAGCCCCACCAGCGTGATCACCGGGATCAGCGCGTTGCGCAGTACGTGCCGGAAGAGCACGGTGCCGGGCGAGAGGCCCTTGGCCCGGGCCGTGCGCACGTAGTCCTGCACCGTCTGCTCCAGCACCGCGCTGCGCATGTAGCGGCTGAAGAGGGCGATCGTCACCAGGGTCAGGGTGGCGATCGGAAGCACCATGCCGTTGAGCTGGGAGAAGACGCTGGACTGGTCCTGGGGCGCCTCGGCGGGGAACCAGTTGAGGGTGGCGCTGAACAGTCCCACCAGCAGCAGGCCCAGCCAGAACGTGGGCATCGAGTAGAAGACGAAGGAGAGCCCGGTCATGACGTAGTCGTCGGGCTTGTTGCGCCGCACCGCCTGGAGGACTCCCAGGGGGATGGCGATGAGGATGGCCAGGACCAGCGAGGCGCCGACCAGGAAGAAGGTCTTGGACATGCGCTGCGTCAGCAGCGACGTCACCGGCTCGTCCAGCTTGTAGGAGTAGCCGAGGTTGAAGTGGAGCAGGTTGTTGAGCCAGACGATGTACTGCACCGGGAGCGGCTTGTTGAGCCCCAGCTCCACCGTCAGCTGGTGCACCGCCAGCGGCGTCGCGCGCGGTCCCAGGATCGCTCGCACGGTGTTGCCCGGGAGGAGGTGGAGGAGGATGAAGGTGACGATGGTGACGCCCACCACCACGATCACCGTCTGGCCCAGGCGGCGCAGCATGAAGGCGATCACGAGGACCGCCCCCCAGCTGACCTGGCCGACACCGCAGAGCTGGCGTCGCGGCTCACGTCGCCACCGGGACGCCGATGCCCATCAGGGGATCCCCTTCCTTCACTGCCAGCGAGGTTACGAGGAAGACGACGAGGCCGCCGGCCGCGGCCGTCACCGGCTCCAGCTTGTCACCGAAGATGTCCCTCAACTCGCCCACGGGCTGCCCCTCGGTGACCCATTCCCCGACCGCGACAGTGGGATGGTACGTGGCCGACACCCCGGTCCTCATCCACACCATCTGGTCCATCTCCTGGGGGGCGGCTGCGGGCTCGCCCACGGCGTCGATCATGCCCAGGTGGGCGAGCACGTTCCGCAGGCCCTGGAGGTGGCGCCGGACCGAGGGCTCGTCGCAGATTCCCTGCTCTCCGATCTCGGCGATGATGCCGGGCACGCCCCGGAGCGCGGCGGCAGCGTAGGCGGCTCCCGGCACCGCCTCCGGGTCCACGCCCAGGGTGTGCTCGAAGCCGTAGCAGGCGGCCATGCCGCGGGCCCTCTCGGCCACCTGGGGGTCGGCGCTGCGGAGCCAGAGGGTGAAGGGGCTGAGGGCCTCGATGAGATCGCCGCAGTGGGCGTCGACGTAGGCGTCGGAGCCGGCGATCAGCTCCTCCAAGAGGAAGTTGGCGACCCGCTCCGCAGCTGAGCCCGAGGGGCTCCCGGGGAAGGAGCGGTTGAGGTTCCGGCCGTCGCGGGGGTTGACGTAGATGGAGCGCTCGAAGAAGCCCGGGCTGTTGACCAGCAGCACCGCCAGCAGGGTGCCCCGGAGCCGCTCCGGGTCGAGCTCGCGGGTGAGCCGGGTGACCGCCTCGATGGGGACGTACTCGGCCGCGTGCATGCCGCTGGTGACGGCCAGGGTGGGCCCGGGCAGGCGCCCGCGCACCACCACGGCCGGCATCTCCCAGGCCGGCTCCAGGCCCGGCACCCGGACCAGGCCGTGGCGGCGCTGGCCCGGCTCGGCGGTGAGGTCCGCGATCGCGACTCTGCTCAAGCTGGCTCCTCCCGGTCCGGGCCCGGGGCGAACTCCTGGCCGCCCCCCTTCCCCGACGCCCACTCCTCGACCAGGGACTCCAGCACTCCCAGCGGCACCGGTCCCTGGCCCAGCACGGTGCCGTGGAAGGCGCGCACGTCGAATCCCGCCCCCAGCCGGCGCTCGGCCGCGGAGCGCAGGCGGCGGATCTCCCGGCAGCCCACCATGTAGGCCAGCGCCTGCCCCGGCCAGCAGATGTAGCGGTCGATCTCGTTGCTGACGTTGGCCCGCGGGGTGGCGGTGTGCTCCCACATGAAGTCGCTGGCCCGCTGCCGCGACCAGCCCAGCTGGTGCATGCCGGTGTCGACCACCAGGCGGCAGGCGCGCAGGGCCTCGAAGGAGAGCATCCCCAGGCGCTGCAGGTCGGAGCTGTAGAGGCCCATCTCGTCGGCCAGGCGCTCGCTGTAGAGGGCCCAGCCCTCGACATAGGCACAGAGCTCGGCGTCCAGGTGGCGGCGGTAGGCGGGGAGGTCGGCGAGCGTCTGCGCCGAGCCCAGCTGCAGGTGGTGCCCGGGGCTGCTCTCGTGGAAGGCCAGCGCCTCGTACTCGTAGACGAAGCGCTCCTCAGGGTTGACCGTGAGCACGCAGTGGGCGCCCGGCCGGCTGCCGTCGTCGGCGGGGGGACGGTAGTAGGCGAGAGCGGCGTTGTTGACCTCGAGCGGGCTGATCTCCTCGACCACGCAGGGGGCGATGCGGTAGGGGGGGAACCAGCCGTCCCGCGCCGCCTCGGCCCGCTCCAGGGCGCGGGTGACCACGTCCACGATCTCCGCCGAGGTGTGGAAGCGCAGGTCCGGGTCCTGGCGCAGCCGCTGGCGCACCTCCTCGGGCCGGCCGACGCCGAGGGCCCGCTGGCCCAGCGCGGACCACTCCGCCTCCAGCTCCTCCAGCCGCTCCGTCCCGATCTGGTGGATGCGCTCCGGGCCGAGCTCGGTCGTGGTGTGGCGCCGGACCGCCGAGCGGTAGCCGGCCTCGCCGCCGCGGACGAAGCGGATGCCGACCCTGTCGTCGGGCCGGGCCCGGGGCAGGAGCTCGCCTTCCAGCCCCTCCAGCAGCCGGGCCAGGGCCGGGCGCACGCCCTCCGCCAGCAGGGGGCGGACCCGCTCCGCGACTCGCTCCCGGTCCAGCGCCGGGCCCAGCTCGGGGTGGAGCAGAGGATCGTCCGGGCCGGCCTCGCCGAGGTGACGGCGGAGCTGGTCCTGCGCCTGCAGCACGCCCACCCGGGTCGGCGGCCGGCCGTCCCGGAGCGCCTCCCGGTAGCGGCGCAGGATGCCGTCCAGGAGCTGGGGCAGGAGCCGGAGCCGGTCGAGGTAGCGCTCCAGGGCCGCCTCGTCGGGAAGCCGGACCGCGGCCAGGGCCTGGAAGAGGAGGCCCTGGGGGTTGGCGTAGCCGGCGGCCGAGGCGTTGGCCTCCCAGAGCCCGTGCTCCAGCTCGGAGCGGGCCGAGGCCGAGAGCCAGGCGAGCACGGCGTGGTTGACGCGCTCGGCCGGCCCCAGGTCCGAGGCCGGGATCCTGGCCAGGGCCGCCTCGATGGCGGCGAAGCGCCCGGCCGCGGCCGCGGCGCCCTCCCGGCTGGGGTCGGGGACCAGGCCGTCGAACTCGGTCAGCCCGAGCATGGTGGCGCTCAGGGGGTCGGTCTCGTTCATGGCCCGGTAGAAGTCCTGGCTGAGCCGCTCCAGCTCGGCGTTGGCCACTCAGTTCCCTCCCAGCCGGTGGGGCCCTTCGCCCAGCAGCCGCCAGAGCTGCTCCCAGGCCCTCATCCCCTCCCGCAGCCGGCGCACCCGCATGTACTCGTTGGGCGCGTGCAGCTTCTCGTCGGCGGTGGAGAAGGAGAAGAAGAGGGTCTTGGCGCCCAGCTGGCGCTCGAAGAGGACGGTCGCGGGCAGGGTGCCGGCGATCTTGGCCAGCAGCACCCGCTGGCCCGGGTAGACGTGCTCCAGGGCGGCCACGGCGGCCCGCACCGCCGGGTGCCCGGGGTCGATGGTGTAGGCGGGCACGGAGCCGGGCTCGACGTCGAGCCGGAGCCGCAGCCCCCGCGGCCGGTGCGCCTGGAGGTGGCTCCGGATCGCGTCCAGCACCAGCTCCGGGTCCTGGCCCGGGACCAGGCGGCAGGAGACGTGGGCCACCGCGGAGTGGGGGATGACGGTGTAGCGGCCGCCGCCGGAGATGCCGTTCACCTCCAGGGTGGGGCGCTCCCAGAGCCGCTCCAGGGTGCTGTAGCCGGGCTCGCCGTGGAGCGCCGGCGCGCCCAGCTCCCGCCGGTAGTCGTCCTCGCTGAACTGGACGGCGGCGATCTCCGCCCGCCGCTCCCGGCTGAGCTCGGGGATGCCGTCGTAGAAGCCGGCCACGGCCACCCTGCCCTCCGGCGTGTGCAGGCTGGCCAGCAGCTCGGCGAGGCCGTGGACCGGGTTGGCCACGGTGCCGCCGTAGCGACCCGAGTGGAGGTCCATCTCGGCGCCGCTCAACTCCAGGTCGAGGGCCAGGAGGCCCTTGGAGGCGACCGAGACCGAGGGCTCGCTGGCGCGCCACATGGCCCCGTCGGCGGAGACCACGAGCTGGGCCGAGAGCTCCTCGGCGTGACGCTCCACGAAGCCGCCGAAGTGGGGGCTGCCGATCTCCTCCTCGCCCTCGAAGACGAACTTCACGTGCAGCGGCGCCCGGCCTTCCTGGCGGCGGAAGGCCTCGGCCACCTTGAGCACGACGTAGACCGGCCCCTTGTCGTCGGTGGCGCCGCGGGCGCGCATCACCTCGCCGTCCACGGTCAGCTCGAAGGGGGGCGAGAGCCACTCCGAGAGCTCCCCGGTGGGCTGGACGTCGTAGTGGCCGTAGACCAGGATGGTGGGCGCGCCCGGGGGGCCCTCCAGCTCCGCCAGCACGGCCGGGTTGCCCCCCGTCTCCAACAGCCGGCCGCCGGCGAAGGAGAGCTCGCCGGCCAGCCACTCGGCCGCCCGCCGCATGGTGCCGGGGTCGGCGTCCCGGCTGACGCTGGGGATGGCGACGAAGTCCCCCAGCTGGGCGATGTAGTCGCCGTCCCCGGGGCTAAAAGAGAGCATTGCCGCCGTCCACGGAGAGGACCTGCCCGGTGACCCAGGACGAGTCCGGGGAGACGAAGAAGCGGACCGCGTTGGCGATGTCCTCCGGGGTGCCGAGGCGCCGCACTGCGATCCCCTGGAGGAGCTGGCGCTGGCCCTCCTCCCCGTAGCCGCGCCACTGCTCGATGGAGGTCGGGTTGGAGAGCACGAAGCCGGGGCAGATGCAGTTGACGGTGATCCCGTGGGGACCCAGCTCGAAGGCCATCTGGCGGGTGAAGCCGATCTCCGCCGCCTTGGCCGTGGTGTAGGCCTGGATCCCGGTCAGGCTGACGCTCCGGCCCGCGCCCGAGGAGATGGTCACGATCCGGCCCCAGCCGCGCCGCTTCATCTCCGGGACCACGGCCCTGGTGCAGTTGAAGGCGCAGGTGAGGTTGGCGTCGAGGACCGCCCGCCAGTCCGCGTCGGAGACCGCCTCCAGGTCCTGGTGGACCTGGCCGCAGACGCCGCCCGCGTTGTTGACCAGGATGTCGACCGGCCCCAGCCGGGCCAGCAGCGCCGCGACCGCGCCGGGGTCGCTGAGGTCGGCCTGGTCCCGGTCCACCCGGTGCACCAGGGCCCCATCCCGCTCCAGGGCGTCGGCGATCCCGCCGCCGATGCCGTGGGCCGTGCCCGTGACCAGGGCGACGGGCCGCGCCGGCGCCGCCGGGCGGGCCTCCGGCTCTCCCTCGAGGCTCACGGCAGGGACCTCCAGGCGCGCTCCAGCAGGGCCACCACGTTGCCGCCCAGGACCTTGTGGATGTCGCCGTCGGGGTAGCCGTGGCGGACCAGCCAGCGGGCGATGTTGGGCAGGGCCTCGGCCGGGCTCTCCAGCCCGTCCACCCACTCCACGCGGTCGAACTGGAGCGGTGGGTCGGGCGCGGGCAGGCCCTGGCCCAGGCGCTCCTGCACCACCCGGTGGAAGCCGACGTGGTCGCCGAACATGGTGTCGGGGCCGAAGGCGACGTGGTCCAGCCCCACCAGCTCGCAGCAGTACTCGAAGTGGGCCATGTAGCTGTCGATGCCGTGGTGCCGCAGTTCCCGGGTGAGGGTGGTGTGGGGGGCCGCCTCGATGCCGATCACGCCGCCGGACTCGGCGCAGGCCCGGATCACGTCGTCCGGCTTCATCCGGGCCGTGGGCCAGAGCGCCCGGGCGCCGGCGTGGGAGATGGAGACCGGGGCCGCGCTCTGGGCGACGGTGTCGAGGGTGGTCCGGTCGCCGGCGTGGGAGCAGTCGATGAGGATGCCGAGCTGGTTCATGCGCCGCACCGCCCGGCGGCCGAAGGCGGTGAGGCCGGCGTCGGAGCGCTCGCCGAGGCCGCTGCCCAGCGCGTTGGCCTCGCTGTAGGTGACGCCGACGGCGCGGACGCCGAAGCCGTAGAGCACGTCCAGGCGGTCGAGCTCGTTCTCGATCGGCGTCGCCGACTCGATCGCCAGCACCACCCCCAGCTGCCCCCGGGCCCGCGCCGCCTCCAGGTCGGGCAGGCGCCGGACCACGGTGAGGTAGTCCTGGTGGTCCAGGTCGCAGAGCCGCATGCCCAGGTCGAGGAGGGTGTCCTCCCACTTCCAGCCCATCAGCGAGGTGATCTGCCCCTCGCCGTCGGCCAGGTTGTCGAAGAGGAGGTCCAGCCCGGAGCGACTGAGCCCCAGGTAGCCGGTGAAGTCGCGCCCGTGGCGCCGGTACTCGAAGAGCTGGTCCACGTCCTGGGGCATGACCACCGGGTGGTCGTGGAAGGAGACGACCGGCCCCTCGGCGAGCAGGCGCCGGACCCGCCGCTCCTGCTCCGGGTCCAGCTCCACCCCGGCCGAGGGGACCCGCTCCAGCTCCGGCGCCAGCTCGAAGACGCGGTAGTCGGCGCCCGCCTCCAGGTAGTCGTAGGAGTGGTAGCCGCGGTAGGCGGCGTCCTTGGCGCCGCTCTCCTGGCTCACGCCAGGGCCACCTTGACCGCCCGCCGCTCGGACATGGCCCGGTAGCCCTCGGCCACCTCCCCCAGGGGCAGGGTCAGGTCGAAGACGGGGCTGGGGTCGAGCTCTTGGGCCAGCACCCGGCGCAGCAGGTCGGGGAGGTAGTGGCGGGCGGGGGCGATCCCCATGCTGATGTGGAGCTGGTGGGCGAAGACGTCGAAGAGGGGCAGCTGGGGCGTGGTGTGGGGCACCCCGACGGCGCCGATGCTGCCCCCGTCACGGGTCATGTCGAGGGCCATGCGCCAGGCCTCCGGCGTGCCCACCGCCTCCACCGTGTGACGCGCGCCCAGTCCCTCGGTCAGCTCACGGACCCGGGCCACCGCCTCCTCGCCGCGCTCCGGCAGCACCTCGCTGGCGCCGAAGGCGCGGCCCAGCGCCTGGCGCGCCGGGTTGCGGCTCAGCAGCACCACCTGCTCCACGCCCAGCACCTGGCGGGCGCCCAGGACCGAGCAGAGCCCGACCGCGCCGTCGCCGATCACGACCAGGGGCGCGCCCGGCGCCGCCCCGGCCAGGACGGCCGCGTGCAGCCCCGTCGCCATCACGTCGGTGAGGGCCAGCAGGTTCAGCAGGAGGCGCTCGTCGCCGTCCCCGGCCCCGCCCGGGACGGCCACCAGGGTGCCATCCGCCAGGGGCACCCGGACCGCCTCGCCCTGGCCCCCGTCGCTCTCCCGGACGCCGAAGGTGCCGCCCCTGAGGCAGGCGGTCTGGAGGCCGTCCCGGCAGTAGCTGCAGGTGTTGTCGGACCACTGGAAGGGGGCCACCACGAGGTCGCCGGCCCTCACCGTGCGCACCTCCCGGCCCACCGCCTCCACCGTGCCGATGAACTCGTGCCCGAGGCGCGAGCCGGGGTCCCGCCGGAGCACTCCCCGGTAGGCCCAGAGGTCAGAGCCGCAGACGCAGGAGCGCAGCACCCGCACCACGGCGTCGGTGTCCTCCCGGATGGCGGGGTCGGGAACCTCCTCCACCGTCACCTGGCCCGCGCTCCGGTAGATCGCAGCTCGCATCAGACAGGGCCTCCCTTCACGCCACCCGGGGCTCCCGCGGCTCCACCGCCAGCACCGACTCGGCCTGGGCCGCGGCCGCCAGCAGCTCCGCGTCCCGGCCCCTCGGGGCCACCAGCTGGAGCCCGATGGGGAGCCCGTCCCGGCTCCAGCCGCACTGGAGTGTGACGGCGGGCTCGCCGGTGAGGTTGAGGACGGACGTGAAGCGGCCCTCGGCCTCCCCCTCGGCGGTGTCCATGGGGGGCGTGGTGCGGGGGGCGCAGATGCCCACCACCGGCGTCAGCAGCAGGTCGACCTCCTGGTAGCAGCGCTCCACCTGGGGCAGGAGCTGGTCGCGGCGCTGGAGGGCCCTCCGGTGCGCCTCCGGGCTGGCGCCGGCGGCGCTCCGGATGAGGCGCAGGGTCTCGGCGCCGAAGTGGGAGGGCTGGCTCTCGGCGCGGGCGCCGTGCACCTGCCAGAGCTCGAAGAGGAGCACGTCGTCGAAGAGCTGGGCCATCTCCGCGCGGGCTCCGGGGTCCAGCTCTGAGGTCTCCCAGCCGGCGCCCCGGAGCCGCTCCACGGCCAGGGCCAGGGCGCTCGCCACCTCCGGCTCCAGGGTCGGGTCCCGGAGGTCCCCCCGGAGCAGCCCGAGCCGGACCCGCTCCGGCGCCGGGGCGGGCGGGTGCCCCAGCAGGGAGCTCAGCCCCAGGGCCACGGTGGCCACGTCGCGGCCGATCAGGCCCAGGTGGTCGAGGGAGGGGGAGAGGGGCTGGACGCCGGTCAGGTCCAGGGTGCCGAAGGTGGGCTTGAGCCCGACCACGCCGCAGTAGCCGGCGGGGATGCGGATCGAGCCCCCGGTGTCCGTGCCCAGGGCGAGGCGGCAGGCGCCCACGCCGACCAGGGCCGCCGAGCCCCCGCTGGAGCCGCCCGCGGTGCGCTCCGGGGCGTAGGGGTTGCCGGTCTCGGGGACCTCGGGGTGGAGGGCGCCGGCCGCGTACTCGAGCAGGGCCGAGGTGGCGTAGACGTCGGCGCCCAGCTGGCGCAGCCGCGCCACCACCGGGGCGTCCCGGGTGGCGGGCGCGCCCAGCATGTCCTCGGGATTGCCGTTGCCGCGCGGCAGGCCCTCCACGTCGATGAGGTCCTTGACCGCCACCTGGAGGCCGTGGAGGGGGCCCCGGGAGGCGCGCCGGGGGGCCGGGACCAGGTGCACCACGGCGTGCAGGGGCCGGCCCAGCCGCTCCGTGCGCTCCAGCGTGGCGAGCAGCTCCAGGTTGGCCACCTCGCAGGTGCGCTCGCCGCGCTCGATGGCCCGGATGATCTCGCCGCAGTAGCCGGTGAGCGGTCCCCTGAGGTCCCGCACCAGGTCGTCCACCTCGGTCTTGCGGTGCCGCACCATGAGGTCGCGGTAGATGCCGCTGTGCGACTTGGCGCTGCCCCGGTTGAACTCCACCAGGCGCGTCAGCGAGCCCTCCAGGTCCGCCGGGTCGAAGCCGTCGAAGGCCTCGGGGCGGACCGGGCTCTGGGCCAGCACCTCGCGGGCCAGGGCCAGCATCAGGGGCCGGAAGCGCGCGTCCCCGAGGCTGTCCGCGATGGAGAGGTCGGAGACCGCCCCGGCGTAGAGCATGGCGCCGTAGGCTTCCTTGGCCCAGATGTAGCCCATGACGTTGTCGCTGGGCTCGGCGTAGGGCAGCGCCCGGCACAGCTCCCGGACCCGCTCGCTGTCGCCGCCCCCGGGCTCACCCACCCGGAAGGTGCCCACGTTGCCCTGCAGGATCCGGCCCGGAGCCTGGTAGTCGGCGCCGAAGTTGACCAGGCTGACGATGAGCCGTTCCCAGCCCACCACCTGGGCCAGGCGCGGCGCCGTCAGGCCGTTCTGGAAGCTGACCAGGTAGCCGTCCGGGGCGAGGCGCAGGCGCAGGGGCTCGGCGGCGGCCTCGGTGTGGTGGCTCTTGACCGCGATGGCAGCCCGCTCGATGCGCTCCGGGAGCCCCTCGGGGGTCACCGCCCGGGCCGGGACGGTGAAGCTGGCGACCGGCCCCTCGATGGTGATGCCGCGCTCGTTGATGGCGCGCACGTGGTCCTCGTCCTGGTCGCAGAAGAGGACCTCGTGGCCGCTGCGGATCATGTGCGCGCCGATGGTGCCGCCGATGGCACCGGCTCCGATGATCGTGAGGCGCATGCGCTCTTCCCGTGAGGGTTGCCGATCGACGAGCGGGCGAGATAGGGCGGGGCCCGGCCCAGGGCCGGACCCCGCCCAGGGTGCCGGCCCTCAGGCCGGCGCCCTCTCCATGGGGGTGTGGTTTAGCTGTTGGCCAGGTAGTAGTCCTGCGGGTAGAGGATGTCGTAGACGTCCTGGGGCAGGAATCCCTTCAGGTTCTTCTTGAACATGGTGAACTGCTGGGGGACGTTGGGGAGGTAGAGGCCGGGCAGGTTCTCGGCCAGGAAGTTCTGGTACTTGACCAGCGCCTTGTGCTCGGCGCTGGCGTTGGAGGCGGTGTTGGTGGCCAGGATGTTGGCGTCGTTGGTGGCGTTGGAGTAGTCACCCACGTTGCTGCCGGCACCGGTCTCGAAGATCTCCTCGCCGGTGGGGAAGAAGTCGGGGTCGTAGCTCCAGCCGCCGATCCAGTTGGCGATGTCCCAGTCGCTGCAGGGCGTGCTGTAGGTGCAGCCGTCGTCCATGGTGGCGATGACGGTGGCGAAGGGCTCCTGCTTGATGGTGATGTTGATGCCGGCCTTGGCCTTCAACGTCGACTGGTAGGCCTCCATCTCGTTGGTGGCCTCGGTGCTGCCGCTGGCCAGGATGAGCCCGAAGTTGGCCTCCTGGTGGGCCTTGATGCCGGCGCCGCACTCACCGCTGCCGGTGCCCGGCTTCTCGCAGTAGCTGGTGCCGTCCGGGTTCACCTTCCAGCCGTTGTCGGTGAGCAGGCGGACCGCCTTGCTCGGGTCGTAGGGGTAGACCTGCCCGTGGGCCTCGAGCGAGCTCTCGTCGGGGTTGTTGGGCGGGAAGGTCGGCACCGGTCCGTTGTCCACCTGGCCGATGCCGTCGTTGTAGGCCTTGATCCACTGCTTCTGGTCCACCAGCGACTGCATGGCCTGGCGGAAGTAGAGCTGGCGGAAGATCGGCCCCACCGTCGGCTGGGTGAAGTTGAGCCCGGCGTAGACGAAGCCGAACAGGTACCAGGGGTTTAGCTCGTAGTTCTCGTCCTTCTCCAGGCTGGCGCGCTGCCCGTAGTCCTCGGTGGGCAGGTAGCCGATCGTGACCGAGCCGCTGCGCAGGGCGTCGAACTCGGCGGCGTTGGAGGTGAAGGGGAGCAGCTCGAAGGCGCTGACGCGCGGCTTGGGCTCGCCCGAGTAGGCCTTGTTGGGCACCAGCTTGGCGAACCCGTCGGTCGTGAACTGGCTCAGCGTGAAGGGTCCGTCGACCACCTTCCAGAAGGGGTTGCTGGCGTAGGTGCTGATGTCCGAGGCCTCGTTGTTGAGCAGGACGGCGACGCCCAGGGCGCCGCTGGTGGCGGTGCCCGGGTTGGCCGGGACGTAGGACGCGGGCGTGGTGTTGGGCAGGGTGGTGCGGGCCTCGGCCGAGGTGTCGTAGTCACCGATGGGGCCGTTGGCCGAGAGCTCGTCCCAGGCCGCCTGGGGCAGCGGGTAGACCTGGCTCAGCTCGTTGTAGAGGAACCAGGTCGGGTTGTAGGACGCGTTCATCTTGAAGGTGAGCGTGTAGGTCCCCGTCTGCTGGTAGCTGATGACGTTCTCCGGGAACCCGCCGGGGACGGCCGCGAAGTATCCGGGCCCGGGGTTGCTGCTGGTCCCCACCGTGGGCGCGTTGGGGTCCGTCACCGCGCTCAGGAGGTTCATCCAGAAGATGACGTCACGCGCGGTGATGGGCTGGCCGTTGGACCAGTCCCAGTGCTTGAGGGTGACGGTGGCGACCGTGTCGTTGTCGGAGAAGACGGGCGGGTCGGCGACGCTCAGCTTCTTGTTCAGCACCGGCAGGCCGTCGCCGCCGAACCAGTAGAGGGGCAGGTACATGAAGTTGGAGAACTGATAGAGGTTGGCGTTGGACTCGTGCTCGGCGCTCATCAGCGGCGAGATGTAGGTGGGCGGCGTCCCGGCCAGCTCGGCGAAGCTGACCACGCCGCCGCCGGCGTTGGACTTGGCCTGGGTGGCGGCGCTGCCCAGGGCGGTCGCGACCAGGGCCGCGACCGCGGCCAGCCCCGCGATCCTTATGACCGAGCTTCTAATCCTGATTCGCACTGGACTCCATCCCTCCATTGCACCGGTGGCCGAGGCGGTGCCGACCAGGGCCCGCCGTCCAGGAGCTGCTTCCCCCGGTTCCGATGAATTCTCGCCGCCGAAGGAGGCGGCAAACATCGCCCGTCAAGGTGATTTTTCGGGGCTCGCGGCGGCTCGCCGCGGCCCCGGGAGCGTTCCGCCCGGGCATCACACGTACCGTCCCATGCCGCCGGCGACGTCGATCGACGCGCCCGTGATGTAGCTGGCCCGGGGGCTGGCCAGGAAGGCGACCAGGCCGGAGACCTCGGCCGGCTCCCCGAAGCGGCCCAGCGGGACCTCCTCGCGCGAAGCCTGGCTCAGGAAGTCCTCGAAGGAGAGCTGGGGCGCGCGGCGGGCGTGGATCCGCTCCCACTGGGGGGTGCGGACGTAGCCGATGTTGACGCTGTTGACGAGGATCCGGTCCGGGGCCAGCTCCATGGCCAGGGCCTTGCTGAAGGCGAAGCAGGCGGCCCGGTTGACGGTGGTGGCGAAGAAGGCGGGGTCGGGCTGGCGCCCGTAGACGGCGTTGATGTTGATGATGGCCCCGCCCCCGGACCGGCGCAGGTGGCCGATGGCGGCCCGGGAGCAGCGGATCTGGGAGAAGAGCTTGACCTCGAGGTCGGCCTGGAAGTCCTGGTCGCTGAGGTCCGCAAAGCTGCCCGGGTGGGCCCGGCCGGCGTTGTTGACGAGGATGTCGAGTCCACCCATGGCCTGGGCGCTGCCGGCGACGAAGCGCTCCACCTGGGCCGGGTCGGTGACGTCGGCGGCCTCGGCCAGGACCCAGCCGCCGGCCTGGCGCAGCTCGCCGGCGGTCTCCTCCAGCTCCTCGCGGTGGCGCGAGCAGATGGCCACGCGCGCGCCCTCGGCGACCAGCTCGGCGGCGATCGCCGCCCCCAGCCCCTTGGACCCGCCGGTCACGATGGCCCGACGCCCTTCCAGTCCCAGGTCCATCCCGCCTTCCGCTGCTCTGGGGCCCGGTCGGATCAGGCCCGCGCCGCTCCTCTCTTCCAGTTCGCGGGGGCCCCGCCCCCAGTTCCCGCGCCAGCGAGCCTATAGGTTCGGGACGGCGCGGTGCCAAATGATAGCCGAAGCGAGGGACCGACGTTACCATGGTGGGCCGTGGCCGAGAGACGCCCCACCCAATCGACGGTGCAGGGCAGCGATCGCCTTGGGCCCGGTGGGGAGCCAGCGGCCGTGGAGCCGGCCCCGACCGACCGCACCGACCTGGCCATCCTGGTGCAGCTGCTGCGGGACGCGCGGCGCTCGCTGCGCCGGATCGCCGCCGAGGTGGGGATGTCGGCCCCGGCGGTGGGCGAGCGCATCTCCCGCCTGGAGCGGCTCGGGGTGGTGCGCGGCTACCGGGCCGAGATCGACTGGAGCCGGCTCGGCTACGGCCTCGTGGTCTACGTGCGCGTGATCGCGGTCCAGGGCTCGCAGCAGCAGGAGGCGGTGGAGGCGCTGCGCGCCCTTCCCGAGGTGGAGCAGGTGGAGGTCGTGACCGGCGACTCGGACCTCTTGGTGCGGCTGCGGGCGCGCGACCAGCGCCACCTCCGGCGCTGCCTCTTCGAGGGCGTCTGGCGGGTGCCCGGGATCCAGCGCACCGAGACCCTCATCTGCCTCGGCGAGCTGCCGCCCAAGGCCTTCGACCTGGAGCTGGCGGAGTCGCTGCTGGGACAGCCCGGTGCCGTCCCGCCGGGCTGAGGCGGCGCCGACGGAGACGACCGCGTCCGGCTCCGGCCCGGTGCTGGCGGCGGAGCCGGGCGGGCCCCGCCCCGGCCACCGGGTTCCCCCCCGGGCGCCAGCCGGAAGAGCACCTGGCCCCCGTCCGGGCCCAGCCGGTACACTCGCAGCGAATTGGGCCATGGGGTGCGGCCAGGAGTCTGCCGGGGCGGCAGAAGTGATGGCCAGGCGCACGGCTGAGCCGGGGGCGGGGGCGGCCTCGACCAAGGCCCAGTTCGCCTACGCGCTGCTGCGGGACGCCATCCTGGAGCGCGTCCTGGCCCCCGGCTACACCATCAACCAGGAGATCCTGGCGGCCGAGATGGGGCTCTCCATCACACCCCTGCGCGAGGCCCTGCGCCGGCTCGAGGGCGAGGGCCTGGTGGGGCTGATCCACCACAACATCGTCCAGGTGGTCCCGCTCACCCCGAGGGAGTGGCGCGAGCTCTGCGAGGTCCGCGCCCAGCTGGAGCCGATGGCCGCCTCGCTGGCGGCCAAGTCGGCCAGCGAGCCCCAGCTCCAGGCCCTGGTCCGCCTCGCCGCCCAGCCCCTCGCCCGCAGCGCCAAGGGCCGGGCCCTGGAGCACCGGCGCTTCCACTACGCCGTCTACGCCGCCTCCAACAACCAGCTCCTGGAGGAGCTCCTGGTCCAGATCTGGGCCCGCACCCACCGCTACCGCGAGATCGTGCTCCGCGAGTGGGACTTCGACCAGGACGACCGCAGCCGCCACCAGCTCCTGGCCCGCACCCTGGCCCGGCGCGACGTCGAGGGAGCCGGCGAGATGATGAAGCGGCACCTCGGCGAGGTCATCGACGCGGTCGGCGAGATCGTCCTCCGCGAGATCGGCGAGGGCGAGGCGGCCGCGGCGCCCCGGGCCGCCCTCCGGCTCGGCCTCAGCTCCCGCCCTCCCTACCTCGAGGGGCTCGCCCGCACCGCCTCCAAGTGAGGCACGGGAGCTGAAGACCGAGCGGCGCAGGGGCGGCGCACCGCCCCCGGGGCCGGCCCGCTGGACCGCGACCGAGCTGCTGGGCCAGTTCGAGCGGCTCCAGGACCAGATCGATGGCATCCTGACCACGTCGCCCGGCCGGGAACCGGGGGAGCCCGGAGACCAGGTCACGCCGCGCCAGCTGGAGGCGCTCCGGGCGGTCCCGCCCGAGGGGGTCACCATGCGCCGCTTCTCCGCCGCCCTGGGGCTGAGCCGGGGCTCGGCCACTGCCATGGCGGACCGGCTGGTGCGGCTCGGCCTGGTGCAGCGCCGCCTCAACGAGCGCGACCGGCGCGAGGTCCAGCTGGAGCCCACGCTGGCCGGGATCTCCATGGCCCAGCAGGCGGAGAACCGGCGCGAGCTGGCGGTGCGGGCCCTGGCCCGCCGCTTCGACGAGGGCCGGATGGTGCCGCTGGGCGACTGCGTGCTGGAGCTGATCCAGCTCCTGGGGGAGAGCGCCGAGGAGGTCGAGGCCTCGCCCACCGACCCCGCCTGACGTTCTCGGCGCCGGGTTGGTGAAACCATCCCCGCTCCCGGCGGTTGGACCAAAGTGCCGTGTGAGATCGGGAGCCATGCAGTGATCCCAGCCCAATATCCAGATCCCGGTGCCGACCTGAGAGCCGAGGCCCTGGCCGCGGCGGACGCTTGGTGCAAGGGGCACCATCCGCTCCTCGAGGCCACCGTGAGCGAGTTCGTCAGCAGCTCCAGCTGGCCCACGGCAGGGCGCCTGGCGAAGTGCCTCGGGGTTCCCGCCGCGACCCTGGCCCGGGTCTGGGACCGGGCCCCGATCGGGCTCCTCTGCAGCCACGGGGACGGATCCGCCGCCCTCCTGGCCCGGGCCATGGCCGGGCTGACGGCGGCCGAGGAGCTGCTCTCCGACCTGGTCCACGCGGTCCAGCTGGCGGTGCGGTGTCTCCTGGCCGCGGACGGGGTGCCGGTGCTGCAGAGCTCGCTGCTGCGACGCCGGCTGGAGCTGGACCAGGGTCGGCTGCTGCGCCTGACGCAGCTGCTCTGGTCCGAGCCCGGCCTGGGCGGCATCCGCGTCGGCGGGCTGGACTGGGCCTGGACGCTGGACGACTCCATCCTCCAGTTCCGCGCCGCCGCCAGCGTCGACGCCTTCCTCGCCGAGCAGGCCTGGATCATCTGGCCGGACGGGCCGGTCAGCCCGCCCATGGTGCGGGCCGTGCGGCACCCGGAGGAGCGGGACCCGCGCCTCGCCCTGGCCGCCGCGACCCTCTGAGCCGAGCGCCTCGCTGGCCCCTATGGGGTGTTCGCTCGGTCTGGTTCGCTCGCCTTCGCGAAGGCCCGCAGGTCCCCGAGATGATCGCGCAGATGTCCGAAGGGATGTTCATCGGACCCGAGCACGCGACCCAGCGCCTCGCCTAGCTCGGCAGTCGACCCGCCACCTACCGCGACCGCTGAGCTCCACAGCGTCGGAGTTAAGCCGGCGAGCGTGCGCATAAGGCGGTCATGCGTCTCCGCGGCGCTCCGGCGCAGCTCGTCGAGCGGGAGCCGGCGTTGGCGTAGGACCATCTCCTGGTTGACCTGGTCGATGTCCCCGGCGGGCCAGTCCCGCGGGCGCTCTTCCGTGACTTCGGCGACCGTCCCCAGTGCGAGGGATTCCCAGCTCGCGATGTGTCCGACCAGGTCGCGAAGCGACCAGTCGCCGCCGCCGATCGTCCCCGGCCTCTCCCAGTCGGCGCCGGTCAGCGAATCCAGAAGGGCTCGGTACTCGCGGTGCAAGCGCTCGAGCTCGGCGATGGCGTCCGCTTGAGTGGTTCCCA
>JASHRA010000107.1 GCA_030038765.1 Candidatus Dormiibacterota bacterium
CTGGGCGCCGGCACCATCGGCCTCTGCCTGGCCCTGGGCGCCCGGCTCCGGTGGCCCCGGGCCCGGCTCCTCGTGACCTGCGCCTGGCCGCACCAGCTGGAGCTGGTGCGCGGCCTCGGCGCCGAGCCGCTGCCGGCTTCCGCCGCCCAGGCGGTGCCCGCCCTGGGCCGGCTGCTCGGGGGCCGGAGGGTCCGGCCCTGGCGCGGCCTCGGCTTCACGGTGGGCGCCGGGGTGGGGCTGGTGCTGGACTCCATCGCCAGCCGGGAGACGATCGAGCTGGCCCTCGCCTGCCTCGCGCCCCGGGGCCGTATCGTGATGGTGGGGGTGGCCCGGCCGCGGCGCACCGAGACCACCCTGGCCTACTACAAGGAGGCGGAGTTGATCGGCTCCAACGGCTACGGCGAGGGCCCGGGGGGCGAGCACCTGCTGGACCGGGCCCTTCAGCTGCTGGCCCAGCGGGGCCCGGAGCTGCAGGGCTGGCTGGGGCCCCGGCTGCCCCTGCAGCGCTACCGCGAGGCCTTCTCCCTGGCCGCGCGGCCGGAGCGCTCGGGGGCGCCCAAGGTGGTGCTGGAGCTGGGGGCGGCCCGGCCATGATGATCGCCCAGGCCAGCGTCCTGGTGGCGGCCCCGCTGGACCAGGTCCGGGAGGCGGTGCTGGACCCCGGCGCCTACACCCAGGGGGCCACCAAGGTCCAGGAGATGGAGGTGGAGTCCCGCCAGGAGGACCAGCTGGTGGCCCGCATCAACGGCCACCTGGGCCCCTTCAAGTCCTCCATCCGGGCCCGCTACCGGGTGGGGGAGCGGGAGGTGGACCTCAGCATGCTGGAGGGCCGGCTGCGCGGCTTCCACGCGCTCTTCCTGATGGAGCCGGGGCCCTCCGGCGTGGTGCTCACCCACCGCGAGGAGTACGACTTCGGCTACCCCCTCATCAGCCCGCTCCTGGACCGCCTGCTCCTGGGCTGGGCCACGCGCAGCGTGGTGGCCGAGGTGACGGCCCTCAAACACGCCGCGGAGAGGCGCTCCGGCCGATCCACCTGATCCGCTCGCCCCGGCGGTGGGCCGCCGCGGAGCTGGGGCACGGTTGCCCCCCGGGTGGAGTGGATGGAAGCCGCGCGCTGCAGCCGCGAGCTGACGTCGGAGGCCCGCCAGAGCCAGCTTGGCCGCTTTGGGCAGCGTGGGCTCGCGACGTGGCCGGCGGACCCGGCGCGCACGGACTCGGGCCGGGCGCGCCCCGCTGCTGGTGAGATCCACGCCCTCCGCCGACGTCCAGGATCACCGCCACCGGTGCCGACCGCGTCACTACTACACTCTGTAGTGGGATACCGTGCCGGCCGAGGTTTCGGCCAGCACACCAGGAGATGGTCCGATGCCGGGGATGGGAGCCGTCGGAAGCGAGGTGCTGGGGGGCTTCTACCCCTATCTCCTCATCGACCTGGTCATTCTTGTGGCGGCGGTGGTCGCTCTGCGCGTCGTTCGGGCTCGTCGGCGGTCCCGTGAGCCGGGAGCGATCCCAGGGCCTCCGGCGCGCCGGTTCCTGCTCTTGGTGCTGGGATCAATTTGGATCCTGGACGGCCTCCTCCAGGCCCAGCCGGACATGCCTGGAGGGTTCGCTCAGAACGTGCTCGCCCCGGCGGCCCAGGGCGTCCCGGGCTGGCTCGCCAACGTCATCGGCTGGGAGATCTACTTCTGGCAGGCGCACCCGCTCGACCTGGCCGTGGCCACGGTGCTCATCCAGGCTGGCCTGGGGGTGGCCATCATCGCCGGGGACGGTTCGCGCGCCGGCCGCTTCGCCCTCTGGCTCTCGATCCTCTGGGCGATCTGGGTTTGGGTCGGGGGCGAGGGGATGGGCGGGCTCCTAGCACCGGGCGCGACGGAGATGATGGGGGCGCCTGGGGCGGTGCTCCTCTATGCCGCCGGGGCGGGGCTGCTCCTCCTCCCCATCAGGCTCTGGGACGCGGCGTGGATGGGCAAGGCCCTGCGTCGCGGGGTCGGCCTGGTTCTTCTGGGAGGGGCACTGCTCCAGGCCCTTCCCTTCGAAGGCCTGTGGACCGGAGCCGGGCTCGCCGCGATGTACCAGAGCATGGCGCAGACGCCCCAGCCGCGCTTCCTTTCGGCCCCGATCACCGCCTTGGCCGAGCTCTCCCAGTCCCATCCGGTAGAGGTCAACGCCGCTCTTGTCGGGATCATGGCCGTGCTCGGCCTGGCCCTGCTCTGGGGACGGGCGCCTAGGTCTTGGAGCGTCGTCGCCCTGGTCTGGCTGGTCCTAGTCTGGTGGCTGGGGCAGGACTTCGGACAGCCGGGCAGTGGCACCGCTACGGACCCCAACCTCTCCCCGCTGTTGGCAATGCTGATGCTGACGGCCTGGATCTCCGACCGTGCCGCCCCGGGTCGTGCCCCGAACCGGGTCGGGATCCGCGGCCGCCTCGCCGGCTGGCGACTGCCCCTGGCCTGGGGCGGCCTCGGAGCTCTACTGGTTGGCCTCGTCCCCTCCCTCTTGGGGCTACCGGTGGCGGTCGGTCAGTCGGCCACGATCGAGGCGCTCAGCATCGGCGGGCCGCTCGACCCGATGGGAGACCAGAGCCTCCCCAGCGTCACCCTGACCGACCAGCTGGGGCAGCAGGTCAACCTGCGGCAGTGGAGCCACAAGGTGGTGGTGCTGACCTTCCTCGACCCGGTCTGCTTCGACGACTGTCCCATCATCGCCGAGCAGCTGGCGGCGGCCGACGAGGCGCTCGGGGCGTTGGCGCGCCGGGTGGAGTTCGTGGCCGTGGCCGCCAACCCCGTCTACCGCAGCCTGGCCGATGTCCGGAGCTTCGACTCCGAGATGCAGCTGACGCACCTGCGCAACTGGCGCTACCTCACCGGCCCCCTGCCCACCCTGGAGGAGACCTGGGCCGACTTTGACCTCGACATCGAGCTCCCGCGGCTGCAGATGGTCGACCATCCCCTGCTCCTCTACTTCGTCAGGCCAGGTGACCAGGAGGTGAGCATGGCCCAGGACGCCACGTACCCGGCGCCAAGGGTCATGACCTCCTACATCACGCTCATCGAAGATCAGGTGCGCCAGCTGGCCGGCGGGTGAGGCGGCTGGCGGTCGCCCGGCCGCGCCGGGCATGGCTGCTGGGGACGGTGGCCGCCGGGGCGGTGGTCGCCGCCATCAGCTCCGGCATCCTGCTGCTGCCCCAGGCACCGAGCCTTACCCCGCCCCGCGAGGTCCTGCCTCAGGGCCCGGCGCCCACCAGCTTGGAGTCCCTCAGCTTCGCCTCCCCGTCGGTGGCCTGGGCGGTGCTGCCGGCCGAGCCCTACTGGCAGGTCGTGCGGAGCACCGACGCCGGGCTGCAGTGGCTCGACGTCACCCCGACCGCGAACGGTACCAACGGGGGACTCGAGCTGACCGTGCTGGGAGCGGAGGAGGCGGCGGTAGCCTACCGACCCTACGACTACCAGCGGTCGTCCGCCTTCGCCTACACCAAGGACGGGGGCCGGAGCTGGCAGGCCTCGATCCTGCCCGGCGCCATCAGCCAGGCGCCGGACCCGATGGCGCTGCTGCCGGACGGCGAGGTCTGGGCGGTGCTGGCCAATGGCGAGGTGTTCCGGGCCCGAGGAAGTTCCGGCGTCTGGACCCAGGTCGCACTTCCTCGGCCCGCCTCCGGCACCTGCCTGCCGATCTCGGTCGACTTCTCCGGGGCCGACCTGGGCTGGATCCCGGCCAGCTGTCAGGGCACGGTCGGCCTATGGGTGAGCAGCGACGGCGGCGGACAGTGGCAGTTCCAGGGCCTCTCGCGGATGGTGACGGATCCGCATCAGGCGAATCTGGAGGCGCTCAGCGTCTCCAACCCAGGCCAAGCTGCGTTCCTCGCCGTGTCCTCTCGCGCCGGTCGACAGGAAGTGGAGCTGCTCGCCTGGGACGGGGGACGCTGGAGCCAGCAGGGCGCGTTGGTGGTGCCGCGGGGACGCTTGCTCAGCTCCTTCGCCGGCTCCGAATACGGCTGGATCGTCGACCTCCCCTCGGCCAAGGGCGCTTACGCTCTCGCCTACCAAACCCGGGACGGGGGAGAGGACTGGTCGCTGCGCACTCTCCCCCTGCTCGAGTCCGAGCTGGGCGCGGTGTTCGTGGTCGGTCCCGACCGGGCCTACCTGCTCGTGCGGACCGAGGCCGGCGGCTACCTCTGGGAGTCGGGTGGCTCGGCGGGCAGCTGGCACGAGACCAGCCTCCACGTCTTCTCCGGCCCGGCGCCGACCGTCAACGGGGTCAGCAGCTGAACCCTGGTCGCCCCCCGGTCAGGCTCGCTCGCCACCCCGCGCGGTCAATATGGACTCGAGGCTCCGCTCCAAGGCAGTCCGCTCCGTTCTCGTCATCGAGCCGAGGAAGGCGGCGAGCACGGGCCCCGGTTCCCCTCCGGAGCGGAAGGCCTCGTGCATCAAGGCGGCGGCGTGGTCGGCTCCGCTGCCGAGAGCTGCATAGCGGCGGGTGCGACCCTCGAGCCGGCGCCTGACCAGGCCCTTGTTGGAGAGTCGGTCGAGCACCGTGACCACGGTTGTGTAGGCGTGGCGGGGGAGCCTGTCGGCCACCTGGCGTCCCCCCAGCTCCCCGCCTGCGGCCGAGAGGACCTCCATCACCTGCTGCTCCAAGCGGCCCAGTCGCGCGGTGTTGCAGCGGCAGTCTTGGCAGAGGCAGGGATCGCAGCTGCACCTCGGGTTGTCGCAGAGGCCGGTCGCTGGCAAGGGGTCCCCTCGTGTCCGCCGCAGGCTGCGATCTTAGTGCCCCACCCAGGCCGGGACGGAGCCGGGCCCAGCCGCCTTGTCCCCGCCCGACCAGTCCTCTACGCTGCGTAGTAGCAGCGCCTGGGTGTTGGTCAGAGCGAGGGCCGAGTGGAGCTGGATCGAGCGACAGGGCCACGTGCCGCCTGCACCGGGGTGGCGCTGGCCGCCGAGCTCGGCCCGGACCTTCAGCGGCTGGCCCAGCTCGCCCTGGCCACCCTGTGGCTCCTGGACGCTGTCCTCCAGGCCGAGCCCTCCATGTTCACGGGGGGAGCCGGGGGTTTCAGCAGCATGCTCGCGGCGGGGGCGGCGGGCAATCCCACACCGGTCGCCTGGAGCATCAGCTGGGCCGCAGGCGTGGTGGCCCACTGGCCGGTGCTCTCCAACTCGGCCTTCGTCTTGGTCCAGCTCGTCATCGCCCTGGGCCTGACGCGGCGGCGGACGCTGCGCCCGGCCTTGCTCCTCTCCGTCGCCTGGTCTCTGGTGGTCTGGTGGTTCGGCGAGGGTCTGGGCGGGGTCCTGGTGGGCGCCGCCAGCCCCCTCGGCGGGGGACCGGGGTCGGTGCTCTTCTACGCTCTGGCCGCAGTGCTCCTCTGGCCCTGCCCCGGCGCGGATGCTCCGTTCGTCGCCGCCCGGGCACTGGGCGTGAGGGCCGCCCGGGGGGTCTGGCTCGGGACCTGGCTCGTCCTCGCCGTCCTCTCCGCAGCCGGCGCCGCGCGCTACCCCGGCCTGCTCCGCGGTCTGGTTCAGGGTGTGGAGCCGGGCGAGCCCGGGTGGCTCCTCGCTATCGATCACCTCAGCACCGCGGTGCTCCAACAGGAGGGTACCTGGGTCACCGTCGGGCTGGCGCTCCTCTGCCTCCTGGTGGGAGCCAGCGTCTATGCCGGGCCGCTGCCGACCAAGCTGGGCACGGCAGCCGCCGCGCTCGCCTTCTTGATCATCTGGGTCTTCGTCCAGGACCTGGGGGGTATCCTCGCCGGCGGCGCCACCGATCCCAACTCCGGGCCCCTCGTGGTCCTCCTTGCCTTGCTCTACTGGCCCCTTCGGGAGACCGACGGGGCACGGCACCGGGCTCCGGTCGTGCCGGGTTGAGCGGCGCGGCCACTACTCCCGCCGGCCTCTACTACCTGGTCGCGGGGCTGGTGCTGGCCGTGGCCGCCTACTCGGCCCTGCTCGTGGTCGTCTCGCTGGGCAGGCGCCGCCCCGGTCTCGACGTGGAGGTCTCCCACTTGGCCATGGGCCTGGCCATGGCGGGCATGTTGGTCGGCGCCTTGGCCTTCGGCCCCGCCGTCGCCTGGGAGCTGGTCTTCGGGGCCTCTCTCCTCTGGTTCCTGGGCCGGGCCTGGGCCTCGCTGCGCCGCTTCGGCATCCACCTTCCCCACAGTGCTGTCCACGCCCTCATGTCGCTGGCGATGCTGCTCATGTTCTTCACTGCCTCCGGCTCGGCGACGCGCGGGCTCCGGGGCAGCGGCCTCAGCCTGCCTCTCGCCTTCCTGCTCCTGGTCTCTGCCGTCTCCACCCTGGCTGCCGCCAACCGCGGCTGGCCCGTCTACGGGTCCCACCGTGACACGCCAGCGGCAGCGCCTCCCTCCGCTCTGGAGCGCCCGCTGTTGCTCGATGCGAGCCACGTGGTGATGGCGCTGGCGATGAGCCTCGCGCTCCTCTCCGCCCCCTGAGCCGAGCCCAACGGACCTGCCGCGGCCGTGCCCAACAGCATCGGCGCGTTGCCAGGGGCACTGCCCTCATCGCCACCCGGATGCTGATCTGTCCGAGGCGGGCGACCGAGCTGCAACTCGCCAACCTCGCCGCGGCGACCGATGCGATGCTCGCGACGTTGCACGCCGCCGTCACCCCACTGCTGGAGGGCGTCCGGCCGGCGACAGTTCAAGAACATCCGCCGGGCAAGCGGAACCCAGTCGGCGAGGAAGCTCAACGCCGGACGC
>JASHRA010000108.1 GCA_030038765.1 Candidatus Dormiibacterota bacterium
TGCTCGGTCACTACGGCGAGCACGATGACATGGCCAACGCCGAGGCCGTCAGGGCCCTCGACGAGGCGCTGGATGCGGCCTCCGTGCCGCACACCTTCCACACCTACCCGGGGGCGACCCACGCCTTCGCCAACGAGGACCGCCCCGAGGTCTACGACGAGGCGGCGGAGCGGCTCGCCTGGGCGCGCACGCTGGAGTTCCTCCGCGCCAACCTGAGCGGCTGAGCCGCCGCCAGCAGCGCCGCCCAGGGCCGAGCGATGCGTCTCCGGGCCGGCCCCAGCGCGGCCGCCCTGGGCGCCTGCGCGGCCGGCCTGACCCTCACCCTGAGTTTGCTGCTGCGGGCCCTGGTCGGGCTGCCCTCCCTGGGCGAGACGATCGGCAACGGCCTCGTCCTGCTGCTCCCGGGCAGCCTCTTCGGGCTCCTCATCGACGCCCTCCAGGAGAAGGGACGCCCGCTCCTGCTGCTGGGCAGCTCCGTGCTGGTCATCCTGCTGGGGGCGCTGCTGGGGTGGCTGCTGGGCCGCTGGAGCTGGATCAGGGTGGCGCCCCGGCCGGCCTCCCCGGCCCGCCGCCGGGGCCGGGCCCTGCTGCGCTGGCTGCTCCCGGCGGGGGTCCTATGGATCCTCACCCTGCCGCTGGTGGCCCTGGGCGAGGGCTCCCTGGCGGTCTCCAACACCTGGGCCAGCCTCGCCGACTGGCTGCTGCTGGCGGGACTGGCCGAGCTGCTCCTGGGCCTGCCCCAGACGGGCGGCAGCTGGGCCGGTCCCGCCGCCCCGGCCGCCCCCGGGGAGAGCTCGCGCCGCCGTTTCCTGGCCGGCGCCGGCGCCCTCCTGGGGGCGGCCGGTATCGGCTACCTGGGCTGGAACGTGCTCCGCGCCAGCGCCCCGCCCCTGCCCCGGCTGGCCCCGCCCGGGCCGGGCCCGCGGCAGCTTCCCGGCGAGGAGGGGCTGACGCCGGTCTCCGACTTCTACGTCGTCTCCAAGGACCTCTTCGGGCCGCCCCAGGTGGACGCCGCCAGCTGGCGGCTCGCGGTGGGCGGGGAGCGTCCCTTCTCGCTCGGCTACCAGCAGCTCCTGGCCCAGCCCCACGTGACCCAGGTCCAGACCCTGGAGTGCATCTCCAACCCGGTGGGCGGCACCCTCATCAGCACCGGGAGCTGGAGCGGGGTGCGGCTCCCGCTCCTGCTGGACCGGGCCGGGGTGCCGGGGGGCGCCCGGGAGATCGTCTTCCAGTGCGCCGACGGCTACGGGGAGAGCCTGCCCCTGGATCAGGCCATGGCCCCGACGACCCTGGTGGCGGACCACCTCAACGGCCGCCCGCTCACCGCCCAGCACGGCTTCCCCGCCCGCATCCTGGTGCTGGGTCACTATGGAATGAAGAACCCCAAGTGGCTGACCTCGATCACGCCCTCGTCCCGCCCCTTCACCGGCTACTGGGAGGAGCAGGGCTGGGCCGCCGGCGCCTACCCGCGCATCTTCTCCCGCTTCGACTTCCCGGGAGGCAACAGCTCGCTCCGGCCCGGGCACCGCTACCTGCTGCGCGGGATCGCCTACGCCGCCAGCCGCGGCATCAGCTCGGTGGAGCTGAGCCTGGACGGGGGGCGGCGCTGGTTCCAGGCCGAGCTGGAGCGGCCCCTCTCCCCCTACACCTGGCGGGTCTGGTACTACCCCTGGCGGCCCGCCTCCGGCTTCTACACCATGCAGGTGAGGGCACGCGACGGGAGGGGCAGGCTCCAGCCACCGGGCGACGGGCAGACCTTCCCCCGGGGCGCCAACGGCTACCAGGAGATCATCGTCCTGGTCCGCTGACCCCCCTCCCGGGCTCCCGGCTCAGGCGGGGACGCCGCGCTCGGCCGCCGTCGGCTCCGCCAGCCGGGCCACCCAGGTGCGGCACTGGAGCTGCTCCATGATCTCGCGGCCGCGGGCGCGCAGGGGGCCGGCCCGGTCCGGGCGTCCCCTGCCCTGGAGCCACTCCGCGTGCTCGGCGAGCACGACCGCCAGCTGGAAGGGCAGGGAGAGGGCCTCGAAGCCGGTGGCGGCCGCCTCGAAGGCCGGCTCCACCTCCTCGTCCCGCCCCCGGGCGGCGGCGACGAGGGCCGAGAGCTGGGAGCAGGAGGCCCTGAGCCAGGGGGAGACCTGCCCCGGCGGCGCCTGGCGCACCTGCTCCAGCAGCGCCTCGGCGCGCTCCAGGCGGCCCAGGTCCAGGCAGCACCGGCCGGTCAGGACCAGCGCGTGCTTGACGGTGACGTCGTTGAGCCCGCGGTTGACCTCGGAGCGGGCCGCCAGCTCGCGCTCCAGATCCGCCAGAGCGTCCTCCGGCCGGCCCTGCTCGCGCAGCAGCTCGGCCCGGACAAGGAAGTAGGGAACCCGGAGGTCGAAGTCGCCGGAACGGGCCATCCAGGAGAAGTCCTGGAGGGTGCGCTCGGCCCGCTCCAGCTCCCCCCGCCGAGCTTCCAGCCGGACGATCCAGACGAGCCCGCTCCCCAGCTGGGCCATCCCAGGCGTCTCCTGCAGGCTGGCCTTGGCCTCCTCGGCCAGGGCCAGGGCCTCGTCCCAGCGCCCCAGGGTGAAGAGCACGTCCGACTTCCCGGTCAGGGCCGAGACCTCCCAGTAGCGGTCCCCCAGGCGGCGGGCGCGCTCCAGCTGGCGATCCGCCCACTCGCCCAGCTCCTGGTAGCGGTCCTGCTGCTCCAGCAGCACCTGGGCGTTGTTCAGCGCCCGCTGCGCCGCCTCGTTGAAGCCGTGCTTGACCGCCACCTCGAGCGCCCCCTGGAGCAGCAGCAGCGCCTCCCGGTCACGCCCGACGCGGGTGTAGAGGATCGCCTTGCTGCTGAGCGTGTCGGCGTAGATGTCGAGCAGCTGGAGCTGCTCCGCCAGCTGCAGCGCCCGCTCCAGCAGCGGCCCCGCCTCCTCCAGCCGCCCCATCAGGGCCAGCACCCGGCCCAGCTGGTGGGTCACCGCCGCCAGGTCCGGCCCCGGCTCCTCGTCGGCCAGCCCCTGGTAGGCGCTCTGCATCAGCTCCAGGGCCCGGTCGTAGTTGCGCTCCATGCTGTCGGCCCGGGCGGTGCGGGCGCGGGCCCCGGCGGACCGGAGCTTGAGCCCCGCCTCCTCGAAGAGCCGCTCGGCCTCGACGAAGCGGCTCCGGGCCTCCTCGATCCCGCCCTGGAGCAGCGCCATCTCGCCCGCCCGCTCGGTCAGCTCGGCGCGCTCGGCCGGGCTGTCCGCGAGCTCGGCGGCGTGGTCGAAGGCGGAGCGCGCCTCACCGGCGGCCGCCAGCCCGGCGGCCCGCTCGGCGGCGCGGACCAGGTAGGCGCGCGCCCGGCCCCGGACCTCGTCGGCGTCGGCCGCCTCGGGATCGAGCCGCCACGCCTCCAGGAAGTGCGAGGCCAGGACCTCGACGAGTTCCTCGTCGTCCCCCCGGCTCTCCCGCTCCAGGGCCGCCGCCACCGCCAGGTGGCGGGCGCGCCGCTCCCTCCGGGCCAGCGTCTCGTAGGCGACGGTGCGGACCAGGTCCTGGACGAAGCCGTACTGCCCCCGCTCCGGGGAGCGGGGGTCGGCCTGGACCGAGAACACCTCCTTGGCCACGAGCGCGGTGAGGAGGCCGCGGAGCTCCGCCTCGGGCCGGTGGGTGAGCTCCGCCAGCGCCGCCACGGTGAAGGTCTTGCCCAGGACGGCGGCGTCCTGGGTCAGCAGCCGCTCCTCCGGGCTGAGGCCGTCGAGGCGGGCCGCCAGGAGCGCCTGTAGCGTCTCCGGGACCTCCAGGGTCTCGATCTGCCCCACCGGCCGGTAGACGGAGCCGTCCTCCACCAGGAGCCCGTTGTCGAGCAGCATCCGGACCGTCTCCACGGCGTAGAGGGGGATCCCCTCGGAGCGCTGCTCGATGCGCTGCACCACGGTCTCGGGCAGGCCCGGCACCAGGGCCCGCAGCAGCGTCTCCATCGCGGCCGGGGGGAGGGGGTCGAGGTGGATCGAGCTCCCGTTGCGGATCCGCGCTCCGAGAGTGGCCGCTTCGCCCTCGGGGCGGGCCAGGCACATGAGGTACATGGGGTAGCTGCGCGACCACTCCATCAGGTAGGCGATGAAGTCCAGCAGGCTGGCGTCGGCCCACTGCATGTCCTCGAAGACCATGAGCACGGGCCCGCCCTGGGCCAGGCGCTCGAAGAACAGCCGCCAGGCGGCGAAGAGGTCCTGGCGCTCGGCCCCGGGGACCTCGTCGAGCCCGACCAGCTGGGCCAGCCGGGGCAGCACGAAGCTGCGCTCCTCGGGATCCGGGACGTGCTGCTCGACGGTGGCACGCAGCTTGGCCTGGGCCGACTCCCGGTCCTCGCCCTCCAGGATCCCGGCCCGGCCCTGGACCATCTCGGCCAGCGGGTAGTAGGTCACCCCCTGGCCGTAGGCGAGGCAGCGCCCGCGGTGCCAGAAGTAGAGCTCCTTGAGCCCGTCCATGTACTTGAAGAACTCCCAGGCGAGGCGGGACTTGCCGATCCCGGCGATGCCCGCGACCTGGACCATGTGGGCCACGCCCTCCTCGGCCGTGGCGTGGAAGAGCTCCTTGACCAGCCGCAGCTCCCGGTCCCGGCCCACGAAGGGCGCCTCCAGGCGCTCCGCCTTCATCGCCCCGTGCAGGCCCGCGACCACGCGCATGGCGCGGTAGAGGTCGACCGGCTCCGCCTTGCCCTTCAGCTGGCGCGAGCCGGCGGGCTCGAAGGCGATCGCCGCCTCGGCGGCGCGCCGGGTGGACTCGCCCACGAGCACGGTCCCGGCCTCGGCCTCGCCCTGGATCCGGGAGGCGGTGTTGACCAGGTCCCCGGCCACCATGCCCTGCCCGCTCGCCCCCAGGGTGACGGCGGCGGTGCCGGTGAGGACCCCGGCGCGGGCGGCGAGGCCGGTGGCCGCCACCTCGACGCCGAGCTCCTGGACCGCCGCCACCAGGTCGAGGGCCGCGCGCACCGCCCGCTCGGCGTCGTCCTCCTGGGCCCGGGGCGTGCCCCAGACCGCCATCACGGCGTCTCCGATGAACTTCTCCACCACCCCGCCGTAGCGCTCCACGCGCGAGCGGCAGAGGTCGAAGTAGCGGCTCAGCAGCTCCCGGACGTCCTCCGGGTCGCGCCCCTCGGAGAGGGTGGTGAAGCCGACCAGGTCGGCGAAGAGGACCGAGACCATCTTCAGCTCGACCGCGTCCCCCGGGGTGGCCCGCTCGGCGGCGGGCTCCGCCGCCGGCGCGGGTCGGGCCGCGGCACGCGGCGTCGCCAGGGCGGTCCCGCACTCCCGGCAGAAGGTGTCGGCGGGATCGCAGCCGAAGCCGCAGGCGGGGCAGGCGCGCGCCATCGCGGCGCCGCAGTGACTGCAGAACTTGCTGCCCGGCACCGTCGCGGCGCCGCACCGCGGACACTCCAAGGGCTTCCTCCTGACCAGCGCCTAGGGGAACTCTAATCCGCGCTGACCTGGTTGCTGGGGGGTAGGAGACTTCCGGAGCTTCGACCGGGGAGCCCGTGGGGCAGCCACTGCGGATCGCCTCCACGCTTGCCGGGGCTGGTGGCCAGGGCTGCCCAGCGAACCGCCGCAAGGGGGCTCGGGACTCTGGTCCAGTGGGTCTGGCAGGTGCTGCCCGCAGCTGGACTCTCACATCGAGAGCCGCGCACGACCTCCGCGTACCTTGCCCCGTCTGTGCCCCGCCGGGTTCCGGGAACGGTGTGCGGTCAGAGGGTCGAGGTGACAGCCAATAGCAGACAGGACCTGGTGATCTTGGCCTCCCTTGGCGGCCCGGCCCGGGCGGGCCGCCCCACGGCCAGCGAGCTGATTGTGGTAGGGCGCGGAGCCGCGCCTGGCCCAGGCTCCAAGCTCGCCGCTCGCGGCCCTGTCCCCTGGTCGCAGGTCCCAGAGGGCGTGGCGTCCTCCACCTTGGCGCTGCTGGCCCTGGTTGGTCGCCGCACCTGCCGGACCGAAACCAGAGCTCACGGAGCC
>JASHRA010000011.1 GCA_030038765.1 Candidatus Dormiibacterota bacterium
CCTGGTGCTCTGGCTCGGCGGCGCCCCCCCGGTCTACGCCATCACCGCCGTGGGCATTCTCATCTGCCTCCTGCTGCGTCGCTTCGAGGGCTACCAGCCGAAGCGCGGTGACGCGGCGTCGGCTCCGGACAGCTGGCTCACCAGGCTCGTCTTCGATCGCAAGCCGCTCCCGCCCGGGGCCGAGGGGCGTCGATAGACTCGCAGCCATGAGCAGCGACCGGGCACGCCTGGAGAGGGACTCGATGGGCGAGCTGGAGGTCCCAGCGGCCGCCTACTACGGCGCCAGCACGCAGCGGGCGGTGCTGAATTTCCCGATCAGCGAGCTGCGTCTGCCGCGGCGCATGATCGCCGCCCTGGGGGCCATCAAACGGGAGTCGGCGAGGGTCAACGAGGAGCTGGGTCTGCTGCCCGCGGAGCTGGCCCAGGCCATCGCCGCTGCCGCCGACGAGGTCAGCCAGGGGCGGTTCGACGACCAGTTCGTGGTCGACATCTTCCAGACCGGCAGCGGGACCTCCTCCAACATGAACGCCAACGAGGTCATCGCCAACCGGGCCCTGGAGCTGCTGGGCGGGGTGCGCGGGGACCGGGCACGGGTCCACCCCAACGACCACGTCAACAAGGGCCAGTCCAGCAACGACGTCATCCCCAGCGCCATCCAGCTGGCTGCCGTGGACGCCCTCCGCGCCGTGCTGGAGCCGGGACTCGGCGAGCTGGAGGCGGCCCTGGCCCGACAGCGAGATCGCGGCTGGCCGGTGATCAAGACCGGGCGAACCCACCTCCAGGACGCCACGCCGATCCGCCTGGGACAGGAGTTCGAGGGCTACCGCGGCCAGGTGGAGCGGGCCCTCGAGGTGCTGGCCCAGGCCCGGCGGCGCCTGGGCGAGGTCCCGCTGGGGGGCACGGCGGTGGGGACCGGGATCGGGACCCACCCCGAATTCGCGGGCCGGGTCCTGGAGCGCCTCCGGCCGGTCTACGGCGAGGAGCTGCGCGAGACCTCGAACCACTTCCAGGCCCAGAGCAGCCTGGACGCCGTGGCCCTGGCCTCGGGGGCGGTGCGCTCGGCAGCGCTGGCGGTCCACAAGGTGGCTAGCGATCTCCGCCTGCTCAGCTTCGGTCCCCGCGCCGGCGTCGCCGAGCTGCGCCTGCCCGAGGTCCAGCCGGGCTCCTCGATCATGCCCGGGAAGGTCAACCCGGTCATCTGCGAGTCGGCCCTGATGGTGGTGGCGCAGGTGGTCGGCGACGACGCCACGATCGCCTTCTGCGCCGCCACGGGATCCCTCCTGGAGCTGAACGTGATGCTGCCGGTGGCCGCCCACAACCTCGTGGAGGAGATCGAGCTGCTGGGCGGCGCGGCGGCCAACCTGGCCCGGCAGGCGGTCGAGGGCCTGGTCGCCACCGAGCGCGGGCCCCAGCTGCTGGAGCAGGGGCTTGCCATCTGCACCGCCCTGGTGCCGGCCATCGGCTACGACGCGGCCGCGGCCATCGCCCACGAGGCCTACCAGAGCGGGCGCACGGTTCGAGAGGTGGCGGCCGAGAGGAGCGGGCTCACGGCCGGGGAGATCGATCGCCTGCTCCAGCCCGAGCGCATGGTGGTGCCGGGGCTGGAGAGCGGCGCGGGGGGCGGCTGATCCCCTCAGGTGGGCTTGAACAGGGTGGTGGCGTACCACTTCCCGCCGAGCTCGCGGCAGACGATCTCGGCGGGAAGACCCAGCGGGGCGTGTCCCAGCGACTGGCAGGTGTAGCTCTGCCGTTTGCCCGGTTGGTAGCAGACATTGGCCGACACGGAGACGGTGGCGCGCGAGCCGTTGAGCAGGGCCGCCGAGATGGTGGGCGCCTCGAGCGCCACCCGCTCGCGCCGGAGCGAGGTCACCATCTCCTGCGTCCGGCCCCGCAAGGAGGGGCTGAGGTAGGCCTCGATGCGGGCGGCGTCGAGGTGCTCGATGCCGCCGAGGTAGCCGGCGACCGCGCCCTCAGCGGTCGCGTGGCTGGGAGCCGGCAGGGGGTGGGTGCTGAGCACACGGATGCCGATCAGCAGCAGCAGCAGCCCGGCGATGGCGAAGGTGATCTGGCGCTGGGAGCGCCGGGAGATGGGCCGGATGGGCGCTAGGTTGGGAGTCGGCTCCCCGCCGGTCTGGCTCACGCCGCCCTGTCCCGGTCAGTCGAACCGTCGCCCCCGGCCCCCCGAAACCAAACCCGCGGGCCGTGCGTTGTATGCGTTGGGCACGGCGCGAGAACGGTGCCTCCCCACCCGGCCGGATCGCCTCCCTCATCGGCATATCCTCGGCGCCGCGCCGTGCCCAGACCCTTCTTATGGCTGAACTTCCGACGCACGGTCGGTTCGGAGTCCCCCCCGGGGGCCGACCACGGGTCCGCCGCCGCAGCGTCGATCAGCCGCCCAACTGGCGCCGCTGGCTGGCGGTGGCCGGGCTGACCATCCTCGCCGCCGTGGTCATCCTCTCGGTTCCGCTGACCGGGCTGGCCCGCGCCTACGGAGCGCTCCCACCGGCACACGACTTGGGGGGCGACACCCTCGTCTACGGGGCCGGGGGGGTCGAGATCGCCGACCTCCACCCTCCGGGGAGCAGCAGGATCCCGGTCGAGTACGACCAGATCGCTCCCGTCATGCGCCAGGCGGTGGTGGCTGTGGAGGACCGCAACTTCTGGTCCGCGCCCAGCTTCGACCTGGCCCGCATCGTCCAGGCGGCTCTCTACGATGCCGTTCACCACAGCGCCAGCCAGGGCGCCAGCACCATCCCCGAGCAGCTGGGCAAGATCCTCTACCTCCACGACAACAAGTCGCTGACCTACAAGGTCAAGGAGATTCTCTACGGCCAGGAGCTGACCACCAAGCTCTCCCGGGCCGAGCTGCTGGATGAGTACCTCAACGACGTCTACTTTGGCGAGGGCGCGACCGGGATCCAGGCCGCGGCCCAGACCTACTTCGGGGTCAACGCAAGTCAGCTGAACGCGGACCAGGCGACCCTGCTGGCCGGGCTCCTGCCCGCGCCCAGCTACCTCGACCCCTTCGACAACATGGCCGGCGCGCGCCAGCGGCAGCTGACCGTCGTCTCGGCCATGGTCCGCCAGGGCAAGCTGACCCCAGCCGCGGCCCGACAGATCGCCTCCACCACGCCCACTCTGGCCCCCGCCGGGGCCGACTCTCTGGACCTCGCCCCCTACTTCATCGACGAGGTCGAGGGGTGGCTCCAGAGCCGCTACGGGTCCAGCTACGACACGCGCGGCCTCAGCGTCCAGACCAGCCTCAACCTGGGGCTCAACAACGAGGCCCAGGCGCTGGTCACCCAGACCATCCAGGAGGACGCCGCCATGCACATGACGGACGGGGCCCTGGTGGCCGAGGACCCGGCCAACGGGGAGGTCCTGGCCTGGGTCGGCGGGGCCGGATCGGGCGTGCCCGGGGGCGACATCGACATGGCGGCCCGGCCGCGCCAGCCGGGCTCCGAGTTCAAGCTGTTCAACTACTCCACCGCCTTCGGCGACCACGTCGTGACCATGACGACCCCGGTCCTGGACGGCCCTCTGACGCTGCCCACGGGGGGGCCGGGCGGGGGGCCCTACGTGGTCACCGACTACGAGGGCCGCTACGCCGGCGTGGTGCCGATCCAGGTCGCCCTGGGGAACTCGCTCAACGTTCCCGCCGTGAGGGTCGAGCTCAAGACCGGCATCCCCGCCATCCTCGCCACCGCACGCCGCCTGGGAGTCACGACCCTGGGCGAGCCTGACTCCTACTACGGCCCCAGCCTCACCCTGGGCGCCTATCCGGTGCCGCTCTGGGAGATGACCCAGGCCGGGGGCGTCTTCGCCACCCAGGGAGTGCTCCACCCGACCACCTACGTGCTCGAGGTCAAGGCGGCGAGCGGTGCCGTGATCTACCAGGCCCACCCCAGCGCCACCAGGGTCCTCTCCCCCCAGGTGACCTACATCATGAACACCGTCCTCTCCCGCAACAGCAATCGGCTCCTCGCCTTCGGCTACGACACGCCCCTCGTCATCCCCGGGCACACGGTCGCGATCAAGACCGGGACCTCGAGCAACTACCTCGACAACACCGCCGTGGGCTGGACGCCCAACCTGGTCGTGGGCGACTGGGTCGGCAACGCCGACGACTCGCCCATGTACGGAGGGGGCCTGAACGGGATCAGCGGAGCGGCCAGTCTCTGGCACGACTTCATGGTCTACGCCCTGGGTACGACGGCCAACAGCTGGTACCAGGAGCCCTCGGGCCTCTACACCAAGGTGATCGACGGCCAGGTGGACTACTACCTCGCTGGAACGGCGCCCGGCACCTCGGTCCTGGGCGGGGGCAAGGTCACGCCGTCGCCCAGCCCCACCGTCAGCGCGTCCCCCAGCCCCACCGCCAGCCCATCGCCGAGTCCCTCGCCGGTGGGCCCGAGCCCGCTGCCCAGCCCGTCGCCGAGCGGCGGCCCCTAGACCGAGCTGGCGGCGGCGGCGGCTTCTGCCCGGGCCAGCACCACCTCGCGATTGGGCTTGACCTGACGCATCGAGCCACGGCTGGCCAGGGCGTCGCCCACCGCCGCCATCAGGTGCTCGGCGCGGAAGGGCTTGGGCAGGTAGGCGAAGCCGCCCGACTGCATGCTGACCCGGAGGTCCAGGCGGGGTTGCCGTGAGCTGGTAAAGATCACCGGCGTCCAGCTCCAGTGGGAGCGGGCGAGGAGTCGCCGGCACACCTCGAAGGCACTCATGTCGGCCAGGTTGAGGTCCAGGATGGCGCAGGCGTAGGTGCCGAGGCGGGCCTGGGACAGCGCCGCCCGGGGCGAGTCGGCCTCGATGACCTCGAAGCCGAGGCGGCGGAGGATGGAGGCGGTGGCGGTCCGGCTCACGTCGTCCCGGTCCACCACCAGGATTGCCCGCTCGGAGAGCTGCTTGGCCGGGGCGCCCTTGGGTGCGGCCGAGGCGGACATCGAGGTCAGTCTAGGAACGGGGTAAGGGGGATTTGCTGACCTTCGTGCAGCGGTCCGGAAATAGCCTGTGACGCCCCCGCCACCCCCCGGCGACGGCCCTGTCGCGACCGGCTCACGGCCCGCCCGGGAGGCCTCGGCGGACACCTCTCGCGCATGGCGCAGACACGTGGCCCCGGGCTCGGAACGCTGGCTCTCCCCGCTTGCCTCCTGACCCTGGCGGTCCTGGCCTCCCTGCTCCATCCCGGAGTGACCGCCGTGCCCCAGGCGCATCGAGCCGCCGCGAGCCCCATCCGGAGCGCGCTGGCGGGCCCGCTCCTCGGCCTCGGATGCCTGGTGGTGGCCGCGGCGGGACTGGCCCTCGCCCGCTGGCGCCAGACCAGGCTGCTGGCGGCGGGCAGCCTGGGACGGGCGCGGAGGGCGATGGGGCGTGACCTGAGGGAGCTGCACCGGAGCCCGGGCCGGCCGCTGGGACGGGCGGGCCCGCCACGGGTGCGGCTGGGCGCCCACGGCGCTCGCTCCATCTGGCTGCCCGAGGACGAGCACCTGCTGGTGCTGGGCCCCACCGGCTCCGGCAAGTCCAGCGCCCTGGCCATTCCCGCCATCCTCGAGTGGCCGGGCCCGGTGGTGGTCACCGATCCCAAGGGGGAGCTGGTCCGGACCACGCTGGCGGCGCGGCTCGCCATCGGACCGGCGGCGGTCTTCGCGCCCCTGATGGAGCCGTCGGCTCGCTGGAACCCGCTCGAGTCGATCGAGAGCTCCGACGACGCCCTCCGGGTGGCGTCCTTCCTCATGGGCCGGGCGCCCGAGCGCGAGCCCTTCTGGCACGACCTCGCCCGCCAGCTCCTGCACGGCCTGCTGGTGCAGGGTTGCGCCGACGGCGCCCACCTGGCCGACCTCCTGGAGGGACTCCAGTCGGTGCCCGCCGAGGAGCTGGCGGCGAGGGCGACTCACCCGCTGGCCCAGCGCCTCATCCAGGGCGCCCTCAGCGGCGGAGACCGGACCGCCATGGGGGTGGTGGCCACCCTGGTCTCGCAGCTGGGCGCCTACGGGTCCGAGGGGGTGAGCGCAGCCACGTCAGGTAGCGACTTCGACCCGGCCGACCTGGCCCGCGGACGGCTGCGGAGCCTCTACTGCGTCGTCGCCCCCCACGACGCTCCCGTCCTCAAGGGCCTCATCTCAAGCCTGCTCTCCTGCTGCTGGCGTGCGCTCTTCGGAGCCCCTCCGGAAGTCCCCGCCCTCTTCGTCCTCGACGAGTTCACCCAGCTGACCGGGCTCCCCGAGCTGCCCGCCCTGGTCCAGCTCGGCCGCTCGCAGGGAGTCCGGATGCTGCTCATGGCCCAGGACCTCGGATCGATCTCGGGAGCCTACGGGGCCGAGGCGACAGCCGCGATCTGGGCCAACTGCCGCACCAAGCTGCTGCTGCCCGGGATCTCGGAGGTGGAGCTTCTGGAGCGCGCCAGTCGGCTCGCCGGCTCGACCACGCTGCACCGCCGCCTGGAGTCCGGGGAGCTCGAGCCGGCCGCCGCCCACCCACTGCTCCAGATGGACGAGATCCGCCGTCTCGAGTCCGGGCGGGCCCTCGTGCTGCGCGGCTCGGACCAGCCGGCGGTGATCCGACAGACGCGCTGGTTCAGCGACCGCTCGCTGCGACGGCGGGTGGCCGCCGCCGGCCCCCCTCGGTCCCTGCCGGCGCCGGCACGCGGCGTCCCCCTGCGTGACTGGACGGAACCGTGGATGCCCCTGCGGGGCGTCGACACCCCCCTTCCCTGGGCCCCGGCGGACGGAGACGGTTGAGAAACCGGGGTCGGGGAGGCGCTGTGATGGTGGGGCCGGAGCTGCTGAGCACCTTCTCCACCGGGCTCAACAACCTGATCCACACCGTGACCAGCCTCGCGCTGGGCGCAGTGGCGGTGCTCTGCCTCAGCGTCGCCGCCATCCGCTACATGACGGCCCTGGACAACAGCCAGCGACGGGCCGCTGCGGTGCAGGGCCTGATCACGGTCCTGCTCGGGGTCCTGCTCCTGGTCAACGAGGGAGCGGTGCTGAGCTTCGTCGAGGGGCTGAGCGGCAGCAACACTTCCTGCGCCACCAGTAGCTGCTCGGCCACCTCACACTAGGTTCCGCCCTCGGCCGCCCCCCGGCTCCCGCTTCTCCTCGGAGCGGTGCCGCTGGCCCTCCTGCTCGGGTGCGTCTCAGGGGTGGCCGCGTCGGCGTCGGGACCGGCCCCCGATCGGCTCCTCGCCGCCGCGGTGGCGACCCCCGGACCGAACCCGGCGCTCCAGGTGCCGAGCGAGACCGCCGCCGGCAGCACCAGCCAGCAGTGCGGTGGGCTCACCGACCCCCTCTGCTACATCATCGATGCCTTCGTCAGCGGTCCGGTGGCGCTCATGGGAGCGCTGGACGGGAGCCCGGACCCGTCGCACATCGACCCCCTGACCGGGGCGGTCACGGAGGGGCCCTGGCACTTCATCACCACCATCGTGGGCAGCAACCCGGCCGTCGACGACTACGACGGCTCGTTGGGCGAACCCCCTCACCAGTGCGGGCCCCAGGGCTGCATACCCTGGGTCCAGAAGCTCAACTCGATCCTCCTGCCCATCTCGCTGAGCCTCCTGGTCCTGGCCTTCAGCGTGCAGGTGGTCCTGTTCATGGCAGGCCAGCAGCTCAACCTGCGCGCGGGCATCCTGCCCTGCCTCATCGCGGCCGCCGTCCTGGGGGCCGGCCTGCCGCTCCACCTGGCCGGGCGGGTGATCGACGCCGGCAGCTGGGTCTCCCAGGGCCTGGTCCAGGAGGGCCTGGACCGGCTCGGCGACCAGGGCTCACAGCCGCTCGATCTGATGACGGTGCTGGCCGTGACCGCCTACTGCCCCGAGGACAGCCCCCTCATCCATCCCGGAATCCACCTCGCGCTGCCGGGCCCGTCGCCACGCCAGCAGGTGATGGTCGACCCCTGGATGGACCCCCACTTCACCCAGTCCCACTGCATCGGCGCCCAGGACCCGGACTTCACCAAGGAGGTTCTGGACCGCTCCGAGAACTTCTTCGGCCCGCCCCTCCACGATGCCAACTGCGACCGCGGCGACAGCGACCCCGACCAACCGCTCTGCACCGACACCGACAACCAGGTCAACGACAACGCCGGGCAGAACTGTCTCGAGGGCAGCGGCGGCTCCGACCTCGGCTCCCAGCAGCTGGGGCTTCTGCCCCTGCGGGGGGAGCCCCGGGCAGGCGACGGGCAGGACGCCTCCGACTGCCGCTACGCCGACATCTACTGGGGCACCGTCCCCACCTTCACCGACGTCTGGGCGGGTGTCGGTCCCCATGGGCGCAACGGCTACGACGTGCCCGACGGGATCCAGGGCATGGTCGCGTTCACCGTGCTCACCATCCTCGGCCTCTGGCTCGCTCTCACCTACCTGGCCCGCTACCTGGCGCTGGCCCTGCTGGCCGGCTGCTCCAGCCTGGCCTTCGTTCTCCTGGCGCTGCCCGGCGGCCGCCCCGCCTTCGCCCGCTATTGGCGCACGGTGGCCGAGCTCTCCGCCGTGGTGGTGATCCAGACCCTCGTCTTCATCGCCTTCGTGGCCGTCACCTCGACCATCTCGGGGCTGGCGCCCAGCGCCGCCGCCGCCCACCTGGGAGGCTGCCCGCTCGTCTCCGGCGCCGCAAGTCCCAGCTGTCCCTCGAGCTCGGGCCTGCTGGCGGCCGTCGGGAGCGGCGATCCCGGGGACCAGTTCGCCAAGTGCCTGCTGGCCATCGTCACCGTCTGGCTGATGCTGGAGGTGCCACGCCGACTGAGCCGGGCGGAGTTCGGGACCTACGCCGGCGTCCGCACCCTGGCGGCCACCTCCGCCGGCGTCGTCCTGGGCGGGCTGGCGCTGGCCCGCGGCCAGGTCCAACCCCGGGCCGCCCGCTTCGGCAGCTGGGCCTCGCCCCTGGCCCGCGCCAGCGTCGGGCTGCCCTCCCGCGGCGACGTGGCCCGGGCGGAGTCGCTGGAGGGCAGGGAGAGCGCCGGGACCCCTGTCTGGCCCACGGTCCCGGGCCGCGAGACGAGGCACCAGTTCATCGGCCGGGCCGCGCTCGACGGTCGCATCGATCCGGGTGAGCTGCAGCGCCTGCTGGACCTGTCCCCGGAGAGGCTGGCTCAGGCCCGTCGCGAGGCGGGCGCGGACCGCCTGGCGGAGCTGGGCCGCGACTACGTGCGGGCGGGGGGTGCCAGGGTCCATGAGCTGGACGCGGCCTACCTCAACGCTCTCCGTCACGGGCGGCTCCGCCCCCGGGCCGGAGGTCGGACGGACCCCCAGGGATGAGATGAGCCAGGCCGAGATCGCGGCGCCCATCGGCAGCGTGCCGGCGCGCTGGGCCGGTCTGACCACGGTCCAGCTCGGCTGGCTGGCCTGCTCCGCCAGCCTGCCCTACCTGCTGGCCCGTCTCCACCTGCCCCTGCCGCTCCTGCTGCTGGCTTCCCTGCCCTGGGTCGCGGCTGGCCTGTGCCTCGCCGTCTGCCGCTGCGAGGGCCGGCGGCTCGACGCCTGGATCGCTGACTGGATCGCCTTCCGCTTCCAGCCCAAGAGCCTTCAGCACCCGGAGACGGCCCCCACGGCGCTGGCGGCCCGAGCCTACGTCAGCGTCGACCGGGGCTGGGCTGGCGCCCGCGTGACCATCCCCCAGCCGCGGTGAGGCTGCCCGCGCCCACCGCTCCCCGCGCCTCGACGCTCGGCCTCGTCGAGCTGCGTGGCCTGGAGCGGGGAGTGGCAGAGGTCGGATCGGGTGTGGAGCGGGCCGCCCTCTGGGTCGACCCCCTGAACCTCTCCCTGCGCGGCGATGCCGACCGGGACCAGGTCTGGGGCGGGTATCGGCGCTGGCTGCAGCACCTCAGCGCACCGATCGCCATCTACTCGCTGTCGGAGCCGGATCCTCCCGACCAGGGCCTGGCCTCACCCGCGGAGGAGGCCGTCAGCTCTCGCCTGGAGCTGGCCGAGAGGAGCTTTCGCGCCCAGGTGACGCAGGCCCATGCGGTGCAGCGACAGCGCCACCTGATCGTGCTCTCCTCGGCCGGCCCCGACCTGGCCGGCGGGGTCCTGCGCGGCCTCGGCCGGCTCGGACCGCTCCGGGACCGGAGCGGGGCGAGCAGTCGCCCCGGACGGCTCGACCTCGACCAGCAAGTGCGGCTGCTGAGCTCCCACCTCGACGCCCTCGGCACCACCAGCCGGCGCCTCTCCGACGGTGAGTGGCTGGAGCTGCTCCAACGGTGCTGCGGCGGACGCAGCGGCCGGGGCCAGGCCAGCTTCGCGAGCTGGATCGCGCCCTCCACGGCGCAGGTCCGGGCACGCGAGCTCTGCGTCGACGGCCGCTGGAGTCGGACCCTGGCCATCTCCGCCTGGCCGAGACGGGCTGGCATCGGCTGGCTCTTCCCCCTGCTGCGGGGTCTGGGCTGCGAGCTCCGCCTGGTGCAGCACGTCGTGCCCCTGCCCAAGGCCCTCAGCCTCAGCCGCCTCCGGGGCAAGATCCGCGGCTTCGAGACCAGCCTGGTGGTGGACCAGCGGCGGGGCCGGCGGCCGGACGCGGCCACCGAGGGGGCCCTGCAGGACGCCCTGGCCCTGGAGGAGCAGGTCCTGACCGAGAGCGACCGCCTGCTCCAGGTGGAGATCTACGCCACCCTGGTCGCGGACTCTCTCCAGCGGCTCGAGGAGTGCTGGCAGGAGCTGCTGACGGTAGGGACCGAGCTGGGTTGCGGCACCGTCCCGCTGACCCACCGACAGGTTGACGGCTGGCGCGCAACCGTGCCCTTGGGGGTGAGCCCGGTCGGATGGTCCCGCGAGATCACGGCCACCGGCCTGGCCACGGCGTTCCCCTTCCTGCGCGGCAACCTGGGCATCACCTCGGGTGTGCTGCTGGGCCCCAGCCTCATCTCCCGCGAGCTGGTCCTGGTCGACCCCTTCGCCGCCACCAACCCGAACTTCAACGCCATCATCCTGGGCACGTCCGGGGGCGGCAAGTCCTACACCGCCAAGCTGCTGGCGGCCCGTCTGGCGCTCGGTCGCTGCCACCTCCGCTGCATCGACCCGGTCGGCGAGTACCGGGGACTGGCCGAGGTGCTGGGTGGGCAGTGGCGGGAGATCGGGCCGGGCCGGAGCTCCGGCCTGAGCGCGCTCGGCCCCTGCCGGCCAGCCGGAGCCGAGCAGATCTCGGCCGCGGAGCGGGCCAGCCGAGCCATGGCGGTGGTGGAGCTGCTGGCCGCGGGCGAGTCCCGCGGGTGGACCCTGCCGGACGCGGAGGCACAGCTCCTGGAGGATCTCCTGCGCGAGCTCTTGGAGCGCCAGCCGGAGGCGATCCTCGCGGACCTGGTCAAGCTCCTGCGAGAGCGCGGCCACGAGGCGCTCGCCTCGCGACTCTCTCGCTTCACCGAGGGGGTCCTGGCCGGGATCTTCGACGGCCGCCCGGAGCCGACCGGCGGCGAGCGCCTGGTGGTGCTGTCGTTCGCCGGCTGGTCGGCCCAGCGCGGGGAGCTGCTGGCGCCGGCCATGCAGATGGCCCTGCTCCAGCTCGAGGAGGAGATCAGGGCGGACCCGTCCCGGCGCCGTCTCATCCTCGTCGACGAGGCCGAGGTGCTGCTCTCCCACCCGCGCAGCGCGGCCGCGCTGGAAGCGCTCAGCCGCCGGGTGCGGAAGTGGGGGGCGGGAATCGCCGTGGTCTCCCAGGTGGTCGAGGACTTCCTCAACTCCGAGGTCGGCAACGTCATCATCCGCAACTCTCACACCAAGCTGCTGCTGCGCCAGGAGGCGGTGGCCCTCCCGGCCCTGGAGCGGGCCTTCTCCCTGTCCCCGGCCGAGTGCGACCTGCTCCGGCAGGCGGAGCCGGGCGTGGGTCTCGCCATCGTGGGCAACGAGCGGTCCGCATTCCAGGGCGCGGCTCCCGGCGAGCTCCACCGGGCCATCTGCAGCGATGCCGCCCGGGCCGCATGATCGTCCCCCGGGCTCGGCTGGCCCTCCTCCTGGGAAGCGGTTGCGGCCTGCCGGCGCTGACCCTCCTCTGCCTCGCCGGGCTTCTCTCGACGGGCGCGGTCACGGCCGGGCTCAGCTGGGTCAGCGGGCTGGCTCCGGTGGCGGGCGGCTACATGCTCCCGGCCGGCCAGGAGATCGACGACGGCGCGTCCGGCTTCCCCACCTGGGCCCTCCCCTGCGGCCCGGAGCCGGGAGCGCTGGCGCTGGACCCCTCCAGCTGCACCGGCGAGCCCACCCCCTTCCCCGCCGGCTACGAGGGCTTCAGCACCGGCCAGTGCACCTGGTACGTGGCCACGCGACGACGCGTGACCTGGCACACCTCCGGCGGGGAGCTGGGGGGCAACGGCGGGCAGTGGCTGCAGCTGGCCACTGCCGCCGGCTTCGAGGTGGGAGCCGACCCAGAGGTGGGCGCCATCGCCGTCTATTCCGATGCCGGGGACGGCCACGTCGCCTTCGTCGTCGGGGTCGGCGACGACGGGAGCTACACCGTCGCCGAGGCCAACTGGGTCTTCCTCGGACCTCGCCCGCCCTACGTGGACCTGCGCGGGGTCCCGGCGGGCGGCACCGGCAGCTCCCTGGAGAGCCTGGAGGGGTTCATCTACGGCCCCGGCGGCGCCGCCTCGCCCTGAGACGGGGCCTATGCTCAGCCGGTGAGCCTGGGCCGGGAGGCGGCGACCGAGGGGCCGCAGGGACTGCGCCGGCTGGAGGGCGCGCTCTCCGACTCGCGCTCGGTGCTGCGCCGCGCAGGCCGCCTGCAGCGGAGCCTCGGCGAGTGCGGGGATCCGGGGCTGGAGCGGCTGGCGGCCGCCTGCGTGGAGGCCGCCCAGGAGTTGCTGGCGGGCCTGGAGGTGGCCCGCGCCGAGGAGCGCCGGCGGACCCGTGAGCTGCTGCGTCCGGGCCTCTCGGAGCCTCCCGACTGAGCGCAGGGAGCCGCCCTCAGGGGCGGCTGCTCCGGGACCAGTCGGCGATCCCGCTGAGCTCGGGACGGCGCCTCGCTATCTCCTCCACCAGGCGGTCTGCGGAAGCCCGGTCGAGACGGAAGTCGAAGCCCTCGGGAGGATGCCGCACCAGGGCCTCGGCGGCGTTGGAGTGGCCACTGGTGAGGCGCCTCACGTCGATCCCGGTGGTGGTCAGGCTGAAGACCACTATGCGCTCCCCGGGGGTCCGGACCCGCAGCTGGCGCAGCGAGCCCCAGGGGGCCGTCAGGTCGCAGCTACGGGCCACCCTCCTGATGCCCTCAGGACCCACGAACACCTGGTTGTGACCCTGTCCGATGAAGGAGGCGCCGGCCACCACCACCCCGCTGAAGGCGAACAGGAACAGGGGAGCCCAATCACCGCTCAGCAGCCCCAGGATCAGGCCCAGCGGGGAGAGCAGAGCCGCCACCAGGGCGCCGGCGCTGAGGGCGGCGCGGCGGCGGTGGGCCGGCGACGGGCGGATCGCGGTCTCGCCCTCGCGCGCCCCGTCGCCGGCACTGTCGCCGGCCACCTAGGACCGCGTCCCCGGCACCTCGGGCTGTCCCAACAGCCATCCCGCCGCCAGCGCTCCGGCGCCGAGGGCGGGGAGGACGAAGGGGTGGGAGCCGGGTCGTCGCTGGCGCGGCTGCCGACGCCACTCCAGGCCCACGGTCATGAGACAGGAGGCGGCGCCAGCCAGGGTGGTCAGGGAGCGACGCCGGCCGGCCTCACGCATCCCCTCGGCGGCGCCCGCCAGCAACAGCCACCGAGCCAAGCGGTGACACCGCTCCGCTCCCAGGAGGACGGCCAGGCTGCGCCGCCCCGCCATCCGGTCCCGTTCTGCGTCCGGGCCGCTGTTGGCCAGGTGCAGCGCGGTGCCGAGCCAGGCCCCGAGGGCGGCCATCCTGACCGGCTGGGCAGGTCGGAGGCGCAGCGCCGCCGCGCCCAGCAGGGGGACGGAGCCGAGGCCGGTGGCGAAGGGGAGCACCGAGAGCGGGGTGCGGCTGAGGCCGAGGCTGTAGCTCCAGCCTGAGGCCAGCCCGAGCAGCGCCAGGCGGGCGGCCCGCGCCCCCGCCAGGGCGGCCACCAGCACCCCCCCGGCGCCGGCCCCGAACCCGAGCAGCCACGCCCGCCGCCGCGGGACCAACCCCCTGGGCACCGGCTTGTAGGCCTGCCAGCGGCCGTCCCAGGGCGCATCGAAAGCGTCGTTGAGACAGCCCGTGCTGATCTGCAGGAGCGACATGCTGAGGCCGGCGGCGAGCAGCCTCCAGCGCCAGCTCGCGGACGGGCGGAGAGCGGGCGGCGTCGTGGCCCGAACGCTGGCTCCGGCCAGCAGCGTGACGGTGGTGCAGAGGGCCGAAGGCCCGGGGTGCAGCAGGGCCAGGTGGGCTGCGACCACCGCCCCCCGACCCGACTTTGGCATGCTCATGACCCGATGCCTTCCAACCTCAGCGCGTCGCGGCGGTGAGCGCGGGCGCGGCCCGCTTCCTAGCCGCCGTCCACCGTCAACCGGCTGATTCAACTCCGGTCTGGTTCATGCGGCAAGCGGGGCGCTGCCTGCCGCGCTACCGCGAACTGCGCCGGCGGTTCGGCTTCCTGGAGCTGGCCCGGACCCCGGAGCTGGCGGCGGAGGTCACCTGCCTGCCGGTCGAGCTCCTCGGCGTGGACGCGGCGGTGATCTTCGCGGACATCACCCTGCCCCTGATCGGCATGGGGGTGGAGTTCGAGATCGAGGAGGGGGCGGGGCCGGTGGTGACCGACCCCCTGCGCAGCGAGGGCCAGGTGGCCCGTCTGGCAGTGGTCGAGGCGGAGGCGGCGACCCCGTACCTGTTCGAGTCGATCCGGCTGAGCCGGGAGCGGCTGGGCCGGAGCGCCGCCCTGGTGGGTTTCGCGGCCGCGCCCTTCACGCTGGCCTGCTACCTGGTCGAGGGACGTGCCACCCGGGACTACCCGCGGGTGCGGGCCATGATCCACTCGGAACCCCGGCTCTGGCACCGGCTCATGGGCACGCTGACAGAGGTGCTCGGCCGGCACCTCGAGGCGCAGGTGGGTGCCGGAGCCCAGGTCGTCCAGCTCTTTGACAGCTGGGTGGGGGTCCTGGACCGCGCCTCCTTCCTGGCCGACGTCGCTCCCCACCTCACGGCCCTGGTGGCCCGCCTGCACAGCCGAGCGCCGGTGATCTACTTCTCCACCGGCTCCAGCCACCTGCTCGACCTGGCCGCGGCCACCGGGCCGGACGGCCTGGGCGTGGACTGGCGACTGCCACTGGACCGGGCCTGGGACCTCGTCGGCCGTGACCACTTCATCCAGGGCAATCTCGACCCCGCCCTTCTCCTCTGTCCCTGGGAGGAGCTGGCCCGCGGTGCCCGCGAGGTCCTGGCCCGCGCTGGCGGCGCGCCGGGCCACGTCTTCAACCTCGGACACGGCGTGCTCCCGGAGACCGACTCCGCCGAGCTGCGCCGGCTGGTGGACCTGGTCCACGAGGCCTCCGCCCGATCCGCGACCGCCCCGCCCTGAAGCGGGGCACGCAGCTGCCGGCGGCCTCGGGGGCGCAGATGGAGGGAGCGTCCCCCGGCAGACGTCGTCACCGACCGTCCGGCACC
>JASHRA010000109.1 GCA_030038765.1 Candidatus Dormiibacterota bacterium
GGCACCGAGCGGACCGCTTCCCGGGCCGGCTGGGTCGGAGGCGGGGCGCCGGCCGTGACTCCGTCGGCGCCGGAGGCCGGGGCCGGCGGGGCGCTCCCGTTGCCGGCCACCACCGGCACCGCCTCGGGGTGGATGGCGACCCCGGCCACCGGCTCCGGCTGGGGCGGGGCCACCTGGATCTCGGCGTGGTAGAGGTAGCGGACGATCTCCTGCTTCAGCGACTCCTGGAAGCCCTGGAAGGCGGAGAACGCCTCCGCCTTGAACTCCACCAGCGGGTCGCGCTGGCCCAGCGACTGCCAGCGGATGTCGTCCTTGAGGTACTCCAGCGTGGTGAGGTAGTCGGCCCAGCGCTGGTCGACCAGCTGGAGCATGATCTGGGTCTCCGCCAGCCGCACCACCTCGGGCGTGTAGCGCTGCTCCTTCTCCGCGTAGAGGCGGTCGGCCTCCTTCAGCAGCGTCTCCGAGACCTCCTCCGGGCTGTCGCCGAGCGCCTCCAGCTCCACCTCCTCGGCGGGCGGGAAAGGGAAGACGTAGCGCAGTCGGTCCCAGAGCGTCTCCAGCTCCCACTGCGCCTTGTGCCGTCCCGGGCAGTAGAGGTCGACCAGCTCGTGGATCACATCCTCGGTCCACTGGACCAGGTTCTCCCTGGTGTCGACCCCCTCCAGGATGCGGTCACGCTCGGCGTAGACGATCTCCCGCTGGGCGTTGACCACGTCGTCGAACTCGACCACGTAGCGCCGGCTGTCGAAGTTGGCGCCCTCGACGCGGGACTGGGCGCTCTCGATGTTGCGGCTCACCATCGAGGACTCGATGGGGACGTCCTCGTCGATGCGGAAGGTGCTCATGATGCGGCGCATCCGGTCCCCGCCGAAGACCCGCATCAGGTCGTCGTCGAAGGAGAGGAAGAAGCGGCTCTCGCCGGGGTCGCCCTGGCGCCCGGACCGGCCCCGGAGCTGGTTGTCGATGCGCCGCGACTCGTGCCGCTCGGTGCCGATGATGGCCAGGCCGCCGAGGCCCGCCACACCCTCGCCGAGGACGATGTCGGTGCCCCTCCCGGCCATGTTGGTGGCGATGGTCACGGCGCCGCGCTGGCCGGCAGAGGCGATCACCTCGGCCTCGTGCTCGTGCTGCTTGGCATTCAGCACCTGGTGCTCCACGCCGCGCTTGTCGAGCAGCCGGGAGAGCCGCTCGCTCTTCTCGATGCTGACCGTCCCCACCAGCACCGGCTGGCCCTTCTGGTGCCGCTCCTCGATGTCCTCGGCGATGGCGTTGTACTTGGCGTCCTCGCTGCTGAAGATGAGGTCCGGGTGGTCCGCCCGGATCATGGGCCGGTGGGTGGGGATGGGCACCGCCTCCAGGTGGTAGATCTTGTGGAACTCCTCCGCCTCGGTGAGGGCGGTGCCGGTCATCCCGGACAGCACCTCGAAGGTGCGGAAGAAGTTCTGGAAGGTGATGGTGGCCAGGGTGCGCTGCTCCTGCTGCACCTGCAGGCCCTCCTTGGCCTCGATCGCCTGGTGCAGCCCGTCGGACCAGCGGCGGCCGGGCATGCTCCGGCCCGTGAACTCGTCCACGATCACCACCTCGCCGTCGCGCACGATGTAGTCGCGGTCCTTGAAGTAGAGGGCGTGGGCGCGCAGCGCCTGGTTGATGTGGTGCGCCTCCTGGACGTGCTCGATGTCGTAGATGTTGGCGATGCCGGTCATGCGCTCGATCTTCTCGATCCCCTCGTCGGTCAGGCTGCCCGACTTGGACTTCTCGTCGATGGTGTAGTCCACCTCGGCGGTGAGACGGGGGATGAGGCGCGCGTACTGGTAGTACTTCTCCGGCGGCTCCTCCCCCACCCCGCTGATGATGAGCGGGGTGCGCGCCTCGTCGACGAGGATGGAGTCGACCTCGTCGACGATCGCGTAGTAGCGGTCCCGCTGCACCTTCTGGTCCAGGCTGCGGGCCAGGTTGTCGCGCAGGAAGTCGAAGCCGAGCTCGTTGTTGGTGGCGTAGACGACGTCGGCCGCGTAGGCCTCCTGGCGGGGCGCGGGCCGGAGGTGGCGCAGGCGGGCGTCGTTGTGCTGCTCGTCGGTGAAGTCGGGGTCGTAGACGAAGGACTGGTCGGGGATGACCACGCCCACGGTCATGCCCAGGAGGTGGAAGAGGGGAGCGTCCCAGCCGGCGTCGCGGCGGGCCAGGAAGTCGTTGACCGTGACCAGGTAGCAGCCCCGCCCGGTGAGCGCGTTGAGGTAGAGGGGCAGGGCGGCGACCAGGGTCTTGCCCTCGCCCGTCTTCATCTCCGCGATCTTGCCCTCGTGGAGCACGATCCCCCCCACCAGCTGGACGTCGAAGGGGCGCAGCCCGACCGCGCGCTGGGCCGCCTCGCGGGCCACTGCGAAGGCGTCGATCAGGAGGTCGTCCAGGCTCTCGCCGGCCCCGAGCCGGGCCCGGAACTCGTCCGTCTTGGCCCGCAGCTCGCCGTCCGAGAGCGAGGTCAGGCCCTCCCCCACGCGCCCGATCTGCTCCGCCTCCCGGAAGTGCCGGCGGATCTCGCTCCGGGTGGGGTCGTAGATGCGGTTGAGAACGCTCATCGCTCCAGCGAATTATGCCCCGGCTGGATTCCTGGCAATCCCGGCGGGGGCGGGCTCCTGGAAGTAGGCGGGACCGGTGCCGGCCCCGCCCACCTCCATCCAGCAGGTCCGGGCGCCCTCCACCACCAGCACCAGCACGGCCACCGGGGTGAGCCCCACGGCCAGCGTGTGGAAGGCGTAGACGGGGGGCAGCAGGGCCAGGCAGAGCAGGCACGTGCCGGCCCCGAAGCCGGTCAGGCGGGGGTCGGTGCGCAGCTGCCAGAGCAGGGGGGCCAGGACCACCGCCAGGGCCAGGCCCAGCTCCCAGGGCAGGAGCCGGCCCGGCCAGATGAGCAGGAAGAGCGCCAGCACCAGGGCCGAGAGGCCCAGGCCCAGGCCGTGCACCCGGCGCGCGTCCCGGCCCACGGTGAGCATGAAGAGGGGCAGGAGCAGGAGGTCGTCGTTGGGGTGCGCGTAGGGCGTCACCAGCAGCCAGAGCGCGACCGGCAGGCCCACGGCCCAGCAGATCCGTCCCACAGGGCTGACCCGGCGCCAGTCCCCCGAGAGCAGGACCCAGGCCCCGAACACGGCCATGCCGACCAGCGCCAGGGCCACCAGCGCCAGCGTCGCCGGCGAGGTCAGCCCGGCCTCCAGGTGCCAGCTCCGGGGAGCCGCCGGGATGAGGCCGGGGAGCCCGGCCAGGTCGGGCTGGTGGCCGGCCACGGAGTGGCTGAACTGGACCAGCTCCCGCCACCAGGGCCCGAGCCGGGTCCAGCTGACCCCGAGCCAGACCAGGGCGGCGGCGAGGAAGCCCAGCGCGAAGCGGCGGGCCCGCCCGGCCTCGGGGAGGAGGGCGAGGCAGAGGAAGACCGGGGCCGGCCAGAGCAGGGTGGGCTTGATCAGGATGAGGCCCATGACGGCGCCGGCCGCGAGGGGCCGCTCGTGCCAGGCGAGCAGCATGGAGCCGGCCACGGCGGCGAAGAGGAGGGCGTCGAACTGGCCGTCGAGGAGTCCCAGGAGGCCGATCCAGGAGACGACCACGGCCGCCGCCAGGGTGGTGGTGTGGCGCCAGCCCAGGTCCCGCGCCAGCAGGGTCAGGGTCAGCAGCAGCGCCGCCAGGCCGACCACGGTGAAGAGGGCGTAGCTGATCCAGAAGGGCAGCCCGGAGAGCGGCACCATGAGCCAGGCGGTGAGGGGCGGGTCGGCGAACTGGTCGAGGACGGCGTTGTTGCCCGGGTAGGGCAGGGCCAGCTGCTCGGCCGCCTGGAGCAGGTGGAGCCGATAGGGGCTGAGGCCCTGGGCCAGCAGGTGACCGGCGGCGTAGAAGTCACGGTAGTCGTCCGCCAGCCCGCCCGGCCGGGCCGGGAACTCACGGGTCAGGACGTAGGCGGCCAGGCCCGCGATGCAGCCCAGGACCACCGCCAGCACCAACCAGCGCAGGCGTCGGCTGCGGCCCTCCAGGAGCTGCTCCAGGCTTCCCGCCCCCGGGCTCGCGGTCACCGGTGGGTTCACTCGACGAGCAGGGCTGCCATGGGGTCGAGATTAGCGAGGCGGCGGGCCGGCGCCAGGGCTGCCAGCAGGATCGCCACCACCACCGCGCCCAGGAGGACCAGCACCGCCGTCAGCGGGACCTGGAAGGTGAGCGGCAGGGCTGGCGAGCTGGCGGCGTGGGCCTCGGGCGCGATCAGCCCGATCCCGGCCGCCGCCCCCAGCAGCGCGCCCACCAGGGCGGTGGCCAGCGCCTCCCCCACCACGGCGCGCCGCAGCGCCGCGGAGCTGGTGCCCACGACGCGCAGCAGCGCCATCTCGCGGCCGCCCGAGCGGGCTCCCAGGAGCAGGGTGTCGGCGGCGGCCAGGATGGCGATGACCACTCCCACCAGGGCCAGGGCGGAGAGAGCGGCGACGTCGTTCTCCACCCCCTGGTCGACGCCCTGGCGGACGGCCGACACCGTCTCTGCCTCCATGCCGTACTGGAAGGACGCCTCCGAAACGTGGCGCGAGATCGAGGCCGGGCCACGGAGCTGGAGCTGTAGCAGGTCGAAGCCTCCCGCGGCGGCCCCGAAGTGCCTCTCGGCCGCGGTCTGGCTCAGCAGCAAGCTCTCCTCCCCGCTCGGCCCCGGCAGCGTGTGGGCCACCACGCCGGCTACCCGGAGGCGGGCGGAGCCGCTGCCCGCCTCCAGCTGCAGCTCCGAGCCGACCCGGGCCCCCAGGGACTGGGCCAGCTCCAGCGGCAGCAGCACCGCCCGGCCCTCGGCGACCTCCCGGAGGGCCGCCCCGCGGCTCCCCTGGAGGAACTGGAGCGCCCCGGTCCGGGAGTAGGGAGCGACGGCGGTGGCGGCGACCTCCAGGGCCTGGTGACCGACCCTGCCGTCGAGGAAGCGGACCGGCGCCACCGCCTGGACCGCCGAGGCCCCCGCGTCGTGCCGCAGGCGGGCCAGCAGCTGCTCCTCCACGGTGCGGCTCTGCGGGGTCGGGCTGACGACCAGGTACTGGCCCACGAAGAGATGGTCGACCCAGACCGAGCCCGCCCCCAGGGCCGAGCCGGTGAGCCCGACCAGGCCGGTCGCGGTGGCGACGCTGACGAACAGCACCAGCAGGGCCAGCCAGGTGCCCGCCGGCCGGGCCCGGGTGCGGATGGCGAGGGCATCGGGGGGCGCCCCCACCAGCGGCGCCAGCAGCGCCCCCAGACGGACCACGAGGAAGGGCCCGACCCAGCTGAGGGCCGCGCCCACGGCGACGTAGGAGCAGATCGCGCCCAGGCCCACCCCGAGGCTGCCCCCGGAGCTGAAGGCCAGGTAGGCGAGGGCCGCCCCCCCGACGATCAGGGGCAGCTGGAGGAGCCACCAGCGCCGCCGCGCCGGGGGAGCCGGCCCCGCCGCCAGCAGGGGCGGCAGCGAGGCGGCCCGGAGCGCGGGCGGGAAGGCCGCGGCCAGGCCCAGGAATAGGACCAGCAGGAAGGTGCCCGCGCTCCAGGCCGGCTCCGGGCTGATGGCGGCCTGGGAGCCGGCCGGGGCCGAGGCCCAGAGCAGCACCTGGGCCAGCAGGTAGCCCGCGCCCACCCCCAGGAGACCGCCCAGGCAGGCCAGCAGCAGTGCCTCCCGGAGGAAGCTGCGCACCACCAGCTGGGGGCTGGCGCCGGCGACCCGGAGCAGCCCGACCTCGCGCCGGCGCTCGGCCACCAGCGAGCCCAGGGTGGAGCCGATCACCACCAGCGCCAGACCCAGGCTGAGGGCCGTGACCGCGTCCAGGATGGGGCGCAGCTCGGCCGCCGGGTCGCCGTCGGGCAGCGAGCGGGGGTCACTCACCGTGAACTGCGTGTGGATGGCGCCGGGGAGCTGGCGCAGGAGCTGGTCCAGGTCCGCTCCCGGACGCAGCCGGACCGCCAGGTCGGTGGTCCGGAGCCCGGCGCCGAAGTAGCTGGCGGCCGCCCCCGGGGTGACATAGACGGAGTCTTCGGTGAAGGGCGCGCCGGGGCCGGAGTCGGAGACCACGCCGACCACGCGGAAGGGGCGGCTGCCGTGGGAGCCGACCAGGCGCAGCCGCTGCCCCGGGGCGACCCGCCCCGGGGTCTGGGCCCCGCTGCTGAGGCTGAGCCCGGGGGCCAGGTCCTGGCTGACCGCCACCTGACGCGGGGCCGAGGGAGCCCGCCCCCGCACCAGCGGCAGCGGGCGCAGGGCCACGCCCTCGGCCCCGGCCGCCACCAGCACCACCTGCCGGAAGCCGCCCGAGGGGAGCTGGGCCAGGTCCGCCTTCTGCTCCAGGGGCGCGACCAGGGCGACCGCCGGGAGACGGGAGACGGCCTTCGTCTCGGCGGCGGTGAAGCCCTGCTCGCCGAAGGGCTGGATGTCGTACTGGGCGGAGCCGGCACGGGCCGCCACCGCCGCCGCCGCCTGTCCCTGGAGGGCGGCGGCGGTGAGCTGGGTGCCGAGCACGGCGCCCCCGCCCAGGGCGAGCGCCGCCAGGGCCAGGAGGAGCCGGACCCCGCCCCCGCGGCGCCAGATCAGCGGGATCAAGGCGGGGCGGGCCGCTCAGAGGCCATGGAAGCTGAGCCGCTCGAGCAGGGGAGCGGTGTCGTGGACAGTACGCCGGCCCAGCTCCACCACCTCCCGCAGGCCGCCGTCGACCATGATCGCGACGCGGTCCGCATAGGCCGCCGTGCGCACGTCGTGGGTGACCACGAGGATGGTGCGCTGCTCCCGCCGGCAGAGGTTGAGCAGCAGCTCCAGGACGGAGCGGCCGGCGTGGTAGTCGAGGTTGCCGGTGGGCTCGTCGGCGAGCAGGAGCGCCGGGTCGGTGACCAGGGCCCGGGCCACCGCCACCCGCTGCTGCTCGCCGCCGGAGATCTCCTCGGGCCGGCGCCCCTGGAGCCCGGTGAGGCCGAGGGTGGTCATCACCCGCTCCGCCCGGGCGCGGGCGTCACGGTCCCGACCCAGCCCCCGCAGGGGCCAGGCCCGACCCCGCTCCAGGCGGTAGGGAAGGACCACGTTCTCCGCCGCGGTCAGCCCCGGCAGCAGGTTGAAGAACTGGAAGATGAAGCCGACGTGGCGGCGGCGGAAGGCGCTGCGCTGGGCCTCGGGGAGCGCGTAGAGGTCGGTCCCGGCCAGCACCACCTGGCCCCGGTCGGGCGCCACCAGCCCGCCCAGGAGGTGGAGCAGGGTCGACTTGCCGCAGCCGCTGGGCCCCATGACGGCGAAGAACTCGCCCCGGCGGAGGCTCAGCGAGACGTCCCCCACCACCTCCCGCGGGTGCCGCGCCTGGGGGTAGCTCTTGCTCAGCCCCCGGGCCTCCAGAACCGCCTCGGGCGCCGGGGGCGCCTCACTCATCGAGGTAGCTGCTGATCACCTGGTCGATGGTGCCGCTGAGCAGGCCCCGCTGGAGGCGCGGCTCGCGCGAGCCGACCCCCCGGGCGGGCGGCTTGGGCTTCGGCTTGGGGGTGGGGGTCGGCGTGGGAGTGGGCGCGGGCGTGGCCGAGGAGCGGGGCGGCGGGGGCGCCGAGCCGTTGCTGCTCGGGGGGGGAGCGGCCCCGGCCACCTCGACGAACTCCTCGGCGAACATGTAGACGTCGCTGTAGGGGCCGCCGCCGCTGCCCGGGTAGTTCCAGGGGCCGGCGTAGTACCAGGAGCCGACCCCCAGCTCGTCGTAGTCGCCGAGGATGTTGGCCCGGTGCGGGGCCGAGTCCATGAACATCTGGTTGATCTCGGCGGCCGGGTCCGAGTAGCCGCTCAGCCAGCCCACGTTCTCGCCCGCGGACTCCCAGGGGACGCCGTCCGCGCTCATGATCGGCCAGACGTAGCCGGCGTCGGCGCTGCAGCCCGGGATCTGGTGCGAGAAGTAGTCGCGGGTGAGCATGTCCGCCGCCCTGCCGTAGATGGGCGAGGGGCTGCAGCCGTAGTAGGGGCGGTCCTCGGCGATCCCGTCCAGGATCGAGTTCTGGGCCAGCGCCGCCTCGCCGTTGCTGGTCCGGTCCTGGTTGGTGAGGGCGAAGAGCTGGCTGTCGTAGGGGGTGGCGCCGCCCACCGGCTGGGCCAGCGCCGGCCGCGCCGCCAGCAGCAGCAGCCCCGCCCCCAAGAGGAGCGCCCCCAGCCCCCCGCCGAGGCGGGGGACGAGGCGCGCCGCCCGTCCCCGCCCCGGCTCCCGGGCTTCAGCCAAGGCGCCTCTGCAGGGGGCCGACGGGGATGTTGGGCAGCCGCACCGCCGAGACCTGGTCGGTGCGCCGGTCGGGGAAGAGGCGGGAGATCTCGGGGGGCAGGGGCAGGCCCATGTCGAAGAGGCGGTCGATGATCTGGGGCCGGACCCCGGTCAGGGCGAACTCGTTGCGCAGGTTGCCCTGGGCGTCAGCGCCCTCCGCCTTCATGAGGAAGATGTCCTGCATGGTGATGGTGTCTCCCTCCATCCCCACCACCTCGCTGATGGCGGTGATGCGGCGGCTCCCGTCGCGCAGGCGGTTGAGCTGGACCACGATGTCGATGGCGGCCGCGATCTGCTGCCGGATCGCCTTCGAGGGCAGCTCCACGCCGCCCATCAGCACCTGGGTCTCGAGCCGGGCCAGGCTGTCCCGCGGGTTGTTGGCGTGGATGGTGGTGAGGGAGCCGTCGTGGCCCGTGTTCATGGCCTGGAGCATGTCCAGCGCCTCACCGCCCCGGACCTCGCCCACCACGATGCGGTCGGGGCGCATCCGCAGGGCGTTGATGACCAGGTCGCGGATGTTGACGCGGCCCTCGCCGCGGACGTCGGCGGGTCGCGCCTCGAGTCGGCAGACGTGCTCCTGGTGGAGCTGCAGCTCGGCCGCGTCCTCGATGGTGACGATGCGCTCGTCCGGGGGGATGAAGCCGGAGCAGATGTTGAGCAGCGTCGTCTTGCCGGCCCCGGTGCCGCCCGAGATGAGGACGTTGGCCCGGGCCAGGACGCAGGCCTGGAGGAAGGAGGCCCCGGCCTCGTCGACGGTGCCGAAGTGGATCAGGTCGATGATCCGCAGCCGCTCCTTGGCGAACTTGCGGATGGTCAGCATGGGGCCGTCGATGGCGATCGGGGGCACCACCGCGTTGACCCGGGAGCCGTCCAGCAGGCGGGCGTCGCAGAGGGGCTGGCGCACGTCCACCCGGCGGCCCACGGCGGCCACGATGAGGTCGATCACCTTGAGCAGGTGCTCGGCGTCGCGGAAGCGCACGTCGGTGAGCAGGATCTTGCCCTGGGACTCGACGTAGACCATCTCCGGGCCCACCACCATGATCTCGGTGAGGCTGTCGTCCTCGACCAGGACCCGGAGCGGGCCGAGAGCCTGGAGGTAGCCCTCCATGCTCTGCTGACGCTCGTCAGCTGTGACGTCGACGGGGCTCATTGACTACTCCT
>JASHRA010000110.1 GCA_030038765.1 Candidatus Dormiibacterota bacterium
CGGAGTACTTCATCGTGGCAGTGAGCGGACCATCCAAATCCCTGCGGCCCGACGGCTCGGGCCCCCGAGTTCGGCAGCCATTATCTCCAGGCCCGGGCGCTGCGTCCCCCGCTTCACGGAATCGTTGTCGGCGCCGTAGCGGGAAGCTGAAGCTGTCCTGAAGAACTCGTGACGGGGCCTGCCCGGGCCCGGGGGGCCTTCCCCCCGCGGCTCGCGGCGGCGACACTTGCGCCGTGGACGAGGAGAGCTGGGACCAGCGCGTCCGCTCCGCCGCCTTCGCCTTCCTGGAGGAACTCTCGGCCCGGCAGCCGGACGGGCTGCCCCACGCCGACCTGGTCCGGGGCTTCTTCGTGGACGGGGTGCGGGTCCCGCTCCTCGGCCCGCAGGGCATCTTCAAGCCCCGGGTGCTGCGCTACCCCCTCAGCATCACCACCGCCCCGCCCGTGCCCGGGAGGCCCCGCCCCTACGACGACCGGCTCGGCGAGGACGCCTTCCTGCTCTACTGCTACCGGGGCGACGACACTGAGCACCCGGTCAACCGCGGCCTGCGCCAGGCGATGCGGCGCCAGCTGCCGCTCGTCTACTTCCACGGCGTCGCCCGGGGCGTCTACCTCGCCCAGTGGCCGGTCTTCATCCGGGGCGACGACCCGCGGCGTCTCACCTTCACCGTCGAGGTCGACGACCCGCTCGCCAGCGAGCTCCTGGCGGAGGGGCTTCCCGATCCCCTGCGGCGCGCCTACGCCAACCGGCTGGCGCGGCAGCGGCTGCACCAGCAGGAGTTCCGCCGGAGGGTGATGATCGCCTACCGGGAGCGCTGCGCCATGTGCCGGCTGGCCCAGCGAGAGCTGCTCGACGCCGCCCACATCCTGCCGGACATCCACCCTCGCGGCGAGCCGGTCACGGCCAACGCAATGGCCCTCTGCAAGCTCCACCACGCCGCCTTCGACGGCAACCTGCTCGGCGTCCGCCCCGACCTCGTGATCCAGGTCCGGACCGAGGTGCTCCAGGAGATCGACGGCCCCATGCTCCGCCACGGCCTGCAGGAGCTCCACGGGCAGCGCCTCATCGTCATCCCGCGCTCCCGCTGGGACCGTCCCGACCCGGAGCGCCTCGAGGAGCGCTACCAGCTCTTCCGCGCCGCCGGCTGAGCCGGCCCTCGCCGGCCTTGGCGCCGGCCCTTGCGGTTGACAGTCAACCGGCGGCGGCAGTACGGTCCGGCCGGCCGCGGGGACGGTCGCCGTCCCTGCGCGGGTCCGCTCCGCGAGGAGGAAGGAGATGGCAGAGGCCCCCCACGGCGCGCCTCAGGCGGCTTCCGGGGTCGGGCTCCGGCGCAACAGCCTCAACCTGCGCCGCCTGATCTTCATCGGGCTCGCCTACTTCTCGCTGGCGCCCGTCATCTACCTGAACATGGGCTTCATGGAGACCGACTCCGGTGGGCCGGTCATGCCCTTCCTCTTCATCCTCATCACCATCGCCGTCCTGCCCACGGCGGTCAGCTTCGCGGTCATGAACAACCGGCGTCCCTCGGCGGGCAGCGGCTACACCTGGCTCTGGGAGAGCACCTACCCCTCGGTCGGGCTCTGGCTGGGCTGGATGATGATCACCACCTACGTCGTGGTGGCGGCGCTCTACCCCGCCGCCTTCGGCACCTTCTTCAACGCCCTGCTGGCCTACTTCAACGTTTCCGCCGGCATCTGGACGGGCATCGCCGGGGGCCTGGTCTCGATCCTTCTCATCGGCTACCTCCAGCACAACAACATCAAGCTCTCGTCGACCGTGATCTCGGTGCTGATGTGCATCGAGGGGACCTTCGTGGCCGCGGTCGCGATCGTGATCGTTATCAAGGGAGGGGCGCTGGGCCACTTCACGGGCCAGCCCTTCAACCCGGGCGCCGCCGGCGCCGGCTTCGCCGGCCTCAGCCTGGCCGCGATCTTCGCCTTCCTCTCCATCGCCGGCGTGGACGGGATCGCGCCGGTGGCGGAGGAGTCCCACACGCCGCGGCGGCTGATCCCCCTCGCCACCATCCTCATGACCCTCATCGCGGGCGGCTACTGGACGCTCGTCTCCTACGGCTTCGCCATCTCCGTCCCGGTCTCGACGGTCCAGCACTACGTGACCGCCGGCCAGCTGACGCCGGTGCTGCCGATCGCGCAGAAGTACATCGGCGGCTGGGCCGTGCTGGTACCGATCACCGGTTTCACCGCTGCCCTGGCCAGCTTCGGCGCCGCCCTCTACGCCGCCAGCCGGATCACCTACGCGGTGGCCCGCGAGGGTTTCGTCTGGCGCTATTTCTCGCATCTCCATCCGGCATTCCAGACGCCCTGGCGGGCGGAGGTGGCGACCCTCGTGGTGGGCACCGTGGCGCTGGTGGCGGTGACCCTGTGGCAGGGTGGCGTGGCCCTCACCTACGGCTACCTGGGCGAGATCTTCGTCTTCTTCGTGCTCATCCTCTACATCGCCGTCAACGTCGCCAACATCGTCTACCACGCACGCTTTCGGCGCAGCGACTTCAACTGGGCCCTGAACGGCGTCCTGCCCGTGCTGGGCATCGGCATCGACGGCTACATCCTCTACAAGGGGTTCTTCGTCTCCGAGCTCGCGCTGCCCTTCGCCAGCGGCAGCAGCATCGTCTGGTTCTCGCTCGCCTGGACCATCCTGGGGGTGTTCTGGACGCTCTGGTGGCGGCGGCGGCGCCAGCTCTCCACCATCTCCCTCAGCGCCGAGGTCTGAGCGCCTTCCGTGGCCGAGGCTGAGGCGGGGCGCCAGGGCCAGCTGGAGGTCGAGGGGGGGAGCGTCTGGTACGAGGTGCTGGGGGAGGACCGGCCCGGCGTCCCCCTGCTCTGCCTCCACGGCGGCCCGGGCATGACCCACGACTACCTGGAGCCGCTCGGCCGGCTCGCCGACCAGCGCCCGGTGATCTTCTACGACCAGCTCGGCGGCGGCCTCTCGCCCGTGGCCCCGGGCACCCTGACCTGGTCGGTGGAGCGCTTCGTCGAGGAGCTGGCCCAGGTCCGCCAGCAGCTGGCCCCGGGGCGCCTCGTGATCTTCGGCAACTCCTGGGGAGGGATGCTGGCGCTGCGCTACGTCCTCGATCGCTCCCCGCGGCTGGAGGGCCTGATCCTGAGCAGCGCCCCCGCCAGCGTCAGCCGCTGGCTGGCGGACGCCAACCGCCTGCGCGCGGCGCTGCCCGAGGCCGTGCGAGAGGTCCTGGACGAGCACGAGCGGAGCGGTCACTTCGCCTGTCCCGAGTACCTCGGCGCGGTGGCGGAGTACTACCGCCGCCACCTCTGCCGCCTGCACCCCTGGCCGGAGTGCGTCGAGCTCACCTTCGAGCGCTTCGGCTCAGAGGTCTACAACTCGCTCTGGGGACCGAGCGAGTTCGGTCCCGTGACCGGGGAGCTGGGCAGCTTCGAGCTCCTGGGGCGGCTGGCGGAGGTCCGCCTCCCCACCCTGGTCACGGGCGGGCGCCACGACGAGGCCACCCCGGAGCACATGCGGCTGGTGGCGCAGGCCATCCCCGGGGCGGAGCTGGAGACTTTCGAGCACAGCGCCCACCTCGCCTTCCTGGAGGAGCCGGACGCCTACCTGTCGCGGCTGAGGCGATTCCTGGACGCCATCGACCGGCACGGCTGACAAAGAGCCAGGGCGTCGGGGCAGGGGGAAGAGGGCTTCAGACGGCGGGAGGCGCGCCTGGAACCGCCGGGCGACCGACCGGGACGACTTGCAGAATACCTTCAAGCCCAAGGAAATCTTGCGGGTTGGTGGTGAACAGAGGAAGGGTCTGGGCCACCGCGGTGGCGCCTATGAGCAGGTCGACGACGCGCCGCCTCGGACTGCGCCCGGAGGCGATGACGGCCGCGACCAGACGACCGAAGGCCCGGGCCGCGCCGCTGTCGAAGGGGACGGGATCGAATTCGCTCTCCGCGAGCTGCAGGAGCTCGACACGGCGTGCTCGCTCCGCCTGCTCCTGATAGGCGTCCTGCTGGCCCTCCGGGCGGACTTGGTGCGGCCCAGCTGAGAGCTCCGCCAGGGTGATCGCGCTCACGGCCATCTCGGCCGGCAACTCGACCGGATCGATCCAGCGGCGGAGGATGAGGACATTGGTGTCGACCATGCCGCGCTCCGGGCGCTCAGGCACCGAGGGCACCAGTCAACCCCTGCTCCATGGACGCGTCTTGGTCGGCGCGGAAGGCGTCCAGGTCCGGGGTGGGGGCACGGTCAGAGGTCGCCGCGAAGTCGTCCCTGGACACGAAGCGACGGACGTGGCGGAGGGGAACCAGACTTCCGATCTGGCTGCCGTGGCGGGTGACCGTGAACGACCGCCCCGCCGCCACCGCGTCCATGATCTCCCGCGAGCGAGCGCGCAGGTCGCGCTGGTTGATCTCGCCTCCCAGACTCATGGGACAACGGTAGCACGAGGTAGCACCCGGTGCCACCGCCCGCCGGCGGGCGCAGAGCTGGCGCGATGTAGGTGGTCGGTCCGCTGCGTCCCCTGCAGTACCGGCGGCGCGTCGCCGGCACCGAGCTCAGCCGATCAGGTCAGCGGT
>JASHRA010000012.1 GCA_030038765.1 Candidatus Dormiibacterota bacterium
GCCCTCGGACCTGGCCCTGATGGGCCGCTACATCCTCCAGCGCGAGGTGCTCTCCGAGCTGGGCTCGCTGGCGCCGGGCGCCGGGGGCGAGATCCAGCTCACCGACGCCATCCGGCGCCTGGCGCGGCGCGGCCGGGTGGCGGGCCTGGAGTTCTCCGGCCGCCTCCTCGACGTGGGCACGCTGGAGAGCTGGCTCACCACCAACGCCGAGATCGTCTGGCGCGATCCCCAGCTGGGCCCGCTGCTGCGCTCCCGCATCCGGGAGCTCTCCTCCGAGCCCGACTGAGGGCTTCGGTGGGGCGGCCCACCGGCGCCCGGATTGGGCGGCGGCGGGGCCGGGAACCATGTCCGGGCAGGGGTATACTTCGCTGCCAGATGTCAATCGGTGCGGAGACCCCGGTCCCCCCTTCCCTCTATCAGTTCAAGGTAGTGCAATGGCAGTGCAACGCCCGCGGCGCGGTGACGACCTACTGCGCTACCGCAGCCAGGAGGGGGACTTCGAGGTAGAGGTCTCGCACACCCTCAACAAGTGGTGTGTGTCGGTGCTGCGGCTGGCCGACTCCAGCATCGTGGCCCAGGACTTCTACCCCGAGCGCTGGAAGGCGATGGCCCGCGCCCAGGACTTCCTGCGCATCCTCAACATGCGCAACCGGCCCGGCCACGAGGAGGAGCACCGGGACGAGGGCGACCGGCCCGCCCCGACCTCCGCCGTGGGCCCGGGGCTGGGCCGCTGAGCGCAGCTCCGGGGGCGCCCCTCGGGGAGGTGCCCGTCCCCCTCGGCCACTCGGCCGCCGACCCCCACGCCCACACCACCGCCAGCGACGGCATGGTCAGCCCCAGGGGGCTGGTCCAGGCCGCGGCCGAGGCCGGCCTCAGCGTCGTGGCCATCACCGACCACGACACCTGGGCCGGCTGCCCCGAGGCCCAGGACGCGGGACAGGAGTTCGGGGTCGACGTGGTGGCGGGGGAGGAGGTGACCACCCAGGCGCCCGCCAACGTGCACGTGGTGGGGCTCTTCCTCAGCGGCCCGGTGCGCATGGGCATGCCGCTCCAGGACACCATCCTGGCCATCCACGACCTGGGCGGCCTGGCCGTGCTGGCCCACCCCTGGATGCCCACCTACTTCGCCTCCATCACCCCGGGCGCGCTGCGCCGCCTCATCGACCGGGAGCGGGTGGACGGCATCGAGGTCCGCCACACCTGCCCCACCACGCCCGCCCGGGTGCGTGACCTGGACCGCTTCTACGGGGAACACCGGGAGCGGCTGGGCGCCGCCATCGGCTCCAGCGACAGCCACTTCGGGGCCCACGACCTGGCCCGCACCGTGACCGTCTTCCCCGGGCGCACCGCCGCCGAGCTGCGCCGGGCCATCGAGCAGTCCCTGACCAGCCCCCTGGAGCGCTACCGCCGCCCCGCCGGCCCCGGCCTCTCGCTCCGCCTCCGCCAGCAGGCGCGCAGCCTGGGCTGGCTATCCTGGCAGCGATGGCGGGGTCGGATCGGTCGTGAGGGGGCCTGAGCCCGCTTGAACAAGGAGTTCATGCGCCGCGAGTGGGGCGCCGTCACCTTCGTCGCCACCGCCCTCCTGGGCGGGCTGGCGGTGCTGGTGGCGCTGGTGGTCAAGGCCGCCTCGCCCACGCCCATCCCCACCGTGCCGCCCTGCCCCTCCCACACGCCGATCGTGATCCAGGCCTCGCCCTCGGCCGGGGGGACGCCGACGCCGCCCATCTCCATCCCCAGCGTCCCCTTCGGCTGCCCCACGGTCCAGGTGGTGGTGCAGACGCCCACCCCCAGCCCGACCCCCACGCCCACGCCCAAGGCCAGTCCCAGCGCCAAGGCCTCGGCCACCAAGTCCCCCAAGGCCAGCCCCTCCAGCTGACAGCTGCCCGGGCCGCGTCGCTGGCCGGCCCGGCGCCGCAGCCGGGTAGATGTTGCGTCGAGCAAATTTGTTTTCAATGGACGACGCCACATGGACTAAGTGGCGTTGTCTACCACGCGCTGGTAGACACTCGCATCTCGACCCGAGCGCTGCGCCAGGCCGCCGAACGGGGTCGGCTGCGTGGACTGCGGGACCCGCGGGGGCAGCGGCTGAGCGCGCGGCGATGGGTGAAGGAGTACCTCCGTCAGCGCCACCGAAGGGCTCACTGAGGCCGACCACGGCGCCGCCGAACCGTGAGATGCCGCGGCCCGAGGCGCGGCCCCGGGCGACGGCTCAGACCAGGGTGCGGTTCCCGTTGCGCTCCACGATCTGGTCGAGCGGCAGGGAGAGGCTCAGCTCGGGTGCGGCGTCGCTGGTGATCCGCACCGTGATCCGGGGGTTGAGGCGCAGCCCGGCCACCCTGGCGCAGTCCCTGAGGAAGGGAAAGGCCAGGGGCACCAGCTGGTTGCTGAGGCGGTTGCGCAGCGCCCTTCCCGGGTCCGCCTCGGCCGCCCGGAGGCTGCGGTCCCGGAAGCTGAGCACCAGGACCTCGTCGGCGAGCCGGAGCGGCGCGCTCCAGGCGTAGGCCTCGCCGGGCAGCTCCACGTCGATGAACTGCTCCCGCTGGGAGAGGGGCCGCAGCTCCTCCTGGAGCGGCGAGATCAGCTCCGCCTCGCCCTCCAGGAAGAGGGGCAGCTCCAGCCCCGGCTCGTCCGCCCCCGCTCCCGGGTAGCGCACGCTGAACCCCACCGTCTCCGCCCCGTAGAAGGGGGAGGGGACCTTGATCCAGAGATCGGAGGGCGCGCCCATGGCTCTGCGCCGAGGATAGCTCGGGTCCCGGCCGGGGGATCGGAGCTATTCGAGGTGGGAGAGCTTGGACTCCCAGAGCCGGTCCAGGTCCCGCTGGGTGCGCTCCTGGGAGCCGCCGTTGTCGATCACCCAGGTGGCCATGGCCAGCTTGCGCCAGATCGGTATCTGGGCCTCGATGCGGGCCCGGGCGGCGGCCTCGTCCAGCCCCGAGCGCTGCTGCAGGCGCTGCAGCTGGACCTCGGGCCGGGCGAAGACCAGCAGCGTGCCGTCGAACTCGCCCTGGCGCTCGGTCTCGAAGAGCAGGGGCACGTCGTAGACGACGAGGCGGTGACCCTCCCGGCGCGCCCGCTCGATCCGCTCCCGGCTCAGCTCCATCACCCGCGGGTGGACGATGGCGTCGAGGCGCTGGCGGGCGTCGGCGTCGGTGAAGACGAGCTGGGCCACGTGGGCCCGGTCCAGGCTGCCCTCGGCGGTGAGGACCTCGGGCCCGAAGGCCTCCGCGATCTGGGCCAGGACCGGGCTGCCCGGCGCCACCGCCTCCCGGGCCAGCTGGTCGGCGTCGACCAGGAAGGCGCCCTTGGCGCTGAGCATGGCGGCCACCGTGGACTTGCCGCTGGCCACGCCCCCGGTGAGCCCGATGACCCGGCTCATCCGGGGGCCGGCTCGGCGGAGCGGGGCCGGGCGAAGCACTTCTCCGGCTCGAGCAGCCGCTCCAGGCGGGTCCCCGGCGTGTGGACCCTGACTCCGCGCCGGGCGGGGACGCCGAAGTCCCAGCCCTGGCGGTAGAGCTGGCGCGCCCGGGCCAGGTCGGGGACCGCCTCGACCTCCCGCCCGTCGGTCATCTGCAGCACGGCGGCGCCGGAGCCGGGGTAGCCCAGGGCCACCTCGCCGCCGGTCTCGAGCAGGAAGGTGAGCTCGGCGAAGGCGGGCTCGCCGAAGGGGGGCGGCTCCGGGGCGGCCACCAGCTCGGCGAGGGAGGGCGCCTCCCCCTGGCGGACCTGGGAGCGGACCTCCTGACGGCTCTGGATCTGGCGCTGCCGCTGGCGCCGGCGCTGCTCCGTCTGGAGCAGGGCGCCGTCCTGGCGCAGCCGGCCCAACCGCGCCTGGTAGGGGGCCATCTCCTGGAGCAGCCGGCGCTCGGCCGCCCTCAGCTCCTGCTCCAGCGCCGTGAGCCTCTCTTGGGGGAGCCGGGCCAGCTCCTCCGCGCTCGGGATCTGGATCTCGGAAGCCGATCCCGGAGCCTGGCCCTCGGACACGCGGCTAGCCTACACAAGGTGTGGGCCCTCCAAGCGGACTCCCAGGATCTCGCCGCGACCGGTTCCCCCCGGCCCCCGGTCCATACCATCTAGGGAAGTGAGCGCCGGAGCAGCAGCACCCGAGCCGGACCGGGTCCAGGACCCCAACCGCAGCGTTGACGGCGCCCGCCAGCGCTGGGGCCGCTTCTGGATCGAGGAGCCGCGCTGGTACTGGGCCCTGGCCCTGGCCATCTTCCTGCTGGGACTCCTGGTCTTCCTGCTGGCGGTGGGCTTCGACCGCCCGTGATCTGGCTCCGGCTGCCCGCCCTGCTGGCCCTGCTGCTGCTCTCCGGCTATCTCTTCCAGCGCCGCCTCGGCCCCCTGCTCAGCTCCCTGCGCCGGGCCCAGCCGGAGTCCCGCCGGGACCACCCGGGGGCGCGCCTCTGGGGCCTTGCGGTCTTCGTCCTGGGGCAGCGGCGGCTGCTCCGCTGGCCCTTCAGCGGGCTCGCCCACGCGCTCATCTTCTGGGGCTTTTTGGTCCTCAATCTCGAGATCCTGGAGGCGGTGCTGGAGGCGGCCGTGCCACCCCTGGACCTGGAGCAGCAGGGGTGGTGGGGGCCGGTCGCCTTCGCCCAGGACCTGCTCGCCGTGGCCGTGCTCACGGGGCTCGCCGTGGCCGCCGCCAACCGCTACCTGCTCCGTCCCCGGCGCTTCCTCGGCAGCCACCAGCGGGACGCGACCCTGATCCTTCTCCTGATCGCGCTGGTGATGCTGACCCAGCTCGGCCTCTACGCCACCCAGGTGGCGGCCGGCGCCGACCAGCTGGTCAACCTGCGGCCGGTCTCGGCCGCCCTGGCCCACCTCTTTTCCGGCCTGGACCGCCCGCAGATCTGGGCCTGGCACGAGTTCTTCCTCTGGGCTCACCTCTCGCTCATCGCCGGCTTCGGCGTCTACCTGGCCCAGAGCAAGCACCTCCACATCCTCACCTCCGTCCCCAACGTCCTCTTCCGCAGCCTGGAGCCGGCCGGGAGCCACCTGCGGCCGCTGGACATCGAGCACTCGGAGCAGTTCGGCCTCTCCGCCGTCGGCCAGCTGACCTGGAAGCAGGAGCTGGACCTCGCCACCTGCACCGAGTGCGGCCGCTGCCAGTCCCACTGCCCCGCCTTCAACACCGGCAAGCCGCTCTCCCCCAAGCTCCTGATCCAGGACCTCCGTGATGGCTGGTACGCCAGCGCCCGGGCCGAGGCCCCGCCGGCCAGCTTCTGGGCCGGGAGCACCGAGACCGAGCCGCTCTCCGCGCCGCCCGCCGACGGCCGGCTCCTGGACTGGAGCGTGCTCGAGGAGACGCTCTGGTCCTGCACCACCTGCGGCGCCTGCGTCGAGGAGTGCCCGGTCCTGATCGAGCACGTGCCCACCATCGTGGAGATGCGCCGCAGCCTGGTGCTGGAGGAGTCCCGGATCCCCCCCCAGGCCCGCTCCGCGCTGGAGTCGATCGAGCAGCGCGGCAATCCCTTCGGCTCCCCGGCCGAGGGCCGCATGCGCTGGGCCGAGGGCCTGGACGTGCCCCTGCTCCGGGACCACCCCGATGCCGAGTACCTCTACTGGGTGGGCTGCGCCACCGCCTTCGACGAGGCCAACTGGCCCACCGCCCGGGCCCTGGTCTCGATCCTCCGGGAGGCCGGGGTCAGCTTCGCCGTGCTGGGCCAGGAGGAGACCTGCACCGGCGACCCGGCCCGGCGCCTCGGCAACGAGTACCTCTTCCAGCTCCAGGCGGCCCAGGTGGTGGGCCGGCTCCAGGGGCAGGGGGTGCGCAAGGTCGTCGCCAGCTGCCCCCACTGCTTCAACACGCTGCGCCGGGAGTACCCCGAGCTGGGCGGCGCCTTCGAGGTGGTCCACCACAGCCAACTCCTGCTGGAGCTTCTGGAGCAGGGCCGGATCCGGCTCCGCGAGGCGGAGGGTGAGGAGCGTCTCCTCACCTACCACGACCCCTGCTACCTGGGGCGCTGGAACGGCGAGTACGAGGCCCCGCGCAGGCTGCTGCGGGCCCTGCCCGGGGTCCGCCTCGTGGAGATGAAGCGCCACCGCAACGAGGCCATGTGCTGCGGCGCCGGCGGGGGCCGGCTCTGGATCGAGGAGACCAGGGGCCAGCGGGTCAACCGGGTCCGGGTCCAGCAGGCGGCCGAGACCGGGGCCGGGACCGCGGCCCTGGGCTGCCCCTTCTGCGCCACCATGTTCCAGGAGGGCGCCGCTTCGCAGCAGCTGCCGCTCCAGAGCCGGGACCTGGCGGTGCTGGTGGCGGAGGCGATGGGGCTCAGCTTCGCGCCGCCGACCGCGGCGGCGCGGCCATAATGGCCGCCGGTCGCCGGCCGGCGCGGGAGGAGAGGTGGGGATGAGCCTCGAGGGACAGGTGGCGCTGGTCACCGGCGGGGGGCGGGGCATCGGCGCCGCCACCGCCCGGAAGCTGGCCCAGGAGGGGGCGGCGGTGCTGCTCTGCGACCTCGACCCGGAGCCGGCCGAGGAG
>JASHRA010000111.1 GCA_030038765.1 Candidatus Dormiibacterota bacterium
CCATGAAGGCCGCCGTGATCCACGACTTCGGCGATACGCCCTTCTTCGAGGACTTCGGGGACCCGGTGGCCGGGCCCGGTGACCTGGAGCTCACGGTCCGAGCCTCCGCCCTGGAGAACTTCGACCGCATGACGGCGGCCGGGAACCACTACGCCAGCCACCATCTCTTCCCGGAGTTCCCGGCCGTGGTCGGTCACGGCGGTGTGGGCCTGACCCGGGAGGGGAAGTTGGTGGCCTTCGGCGGCGTCCAGCCTCCCTACGGGTGCATGGCCGAGCGGGCGGTGGTGCCGGCCGCCGCCGCCCAGTACCTGAGCCCGGTGCCGGAGGGGGTCGAGGCGCCCCTCGCCGCCGCCCTGCCCGCCTCCGCGCTCACGTCACTCCTGCCGCTGCGATTCGCAGTCCGCCTCCAGCCCGGAGCGGTGGTCCTGGTCAACGGCGGGACCGGGGTGTCGGGCAAGCTGGCGGTGCAGATCGCCAAGCTGCTGGGCGCGGGCCGAGTCGTGGCCACCGGCCGTAACCCGGAGGCTCTGGCGGCGCTGCCGGGGCTGGGCGCGGACCTCACCGTCGACCTGGGGATGCCGGAGCGGGATCGGGCGGCGGCGCTGGCCGAGGCGGTGAGGGACTGCGACGTGGTCCTGGACTTCCTCTGGGGTCACCCCACGGAGCTGCTGCTCCATGCCCTGGTTCCGAGCCAGGTCGGCTTCCCCACCCACCGGACGCGCTGGGTTCAGATCGGGCAAGCGGCTGGAGCCGAGATAACCCTGCCGGCAGACCGGCTCCGCACCTCGGGGCTGGAGCTGGTGGGGGTCGGCCCGATGCAGCCGGATGGTGTGGCGGACGCGTTGGCCCAGGTCTGGGACTGGGCCGCGTCGGGGAAGCTGCGCATGGACCTTGACCTTGTTCCCCTCCGAGACGTGGCCGCCGCCTGGAACGCCCCAGGTCAGGGACGGAGGACCGTGATCGTCCCCTAGCGGCCGCAGGGAGGAAGTGACCGGATGGGCACCCCTCCGGTCTCACGCCGCGTGGTGCACGAGCTCTTCGACGCGCGCTCGCCCACCGTCCGCTCCTCGAGGGCAGATAGACTCGGCGAGTTCCATGGCCGCCTCCCAACCCACCATCCTCGCCACCAGCATCGGCTTCAACCAGGGCCCAGCTGGGGAGGAGGAGTGGCTGGCCGGTCCCGCCTACCGCTTGGCGGTGGAGCTGGCCCGGCCGCGCGCGGAGCCGCGGACCTGCATCATCGGCACCGCCTCCGGGGACCCGGCCCACAGCCTGGTCAGGACCTACTCCGCCCTCGGTCGCCTGGGCATGGTGGTCACCCATCTCTCGCTCTTCCCCCAACCCAACATCCGGGACGTCCCGGGCCACCTCCTGGCCCAGGACCTGATCTGGGTCTCGGGCGGGAGCACGCCCAACCTGCTGGCACTCTGGCGCCTTCACGGGCTGGACCAGATCCTGCGCCGGTGCTGGGAGGGCGGCGTCGTCCTCATGGGCTGCTCGGCGGGATCGGTCTGCTGGCACCTGGGCGGAACCACGGACGGCTTCGGCCTCCCCCTGCGGCCGGTGACTGACGGCCTCGGCTTCCTCCCCTACTCCAACTCACCCCACTACGACGCCGAGCCGGAGCGCCGGCCCAAATTCCTGGAGCTGGTGGCGAGCGGTGAGCTACCCGCCGGTTACGCCACCGACAACGGCGTCGGCCTCCTCTACAAGGGCACCGAGATGGTGGAGGCGGTCACCGAGCTCGAGGGCCGACACGCGTACTGGGTCAGCCGGGGGGCCGACGGCGGGGCGTGCGAGGAGGTCATCGACCCCCGCTACCTCGCACCCTAGACCGCACCAGCGGCGGACACGCCCGCGGCACCGGAGCATGTTTGGCGATACGCCCGGCGCCCTGGTCGCCCCTCGGGCGAGAGAGGCCCCAGCACATATGGTTTCGGTCCAGGGTAGGTGGAGGGATGGCCAGGCGAGCTGCGGCAAACAACGCGGCCCGCCAGTTCCGTGGGCGCGATCATAGTGAATCTGATGTTCAGGATCCAGCTCTATCTCACCCAGGAGCAGTGCGTTCGCCTCAAGGACGAGTCGCGCCGTCGCGGGGCCTCAGTGGCAGCGATCGTCCGTGCCGCCATCGACGAGCATGTGGAGCGGGACGGAGACCTCGCCGAGACCTTTGGGCGCCGTCCCGGGACTGGCCCCGCAGGTTCCGCAGCGCTCTGAGTGGGACTACCCCAGCCGGTCTCCTTGCCGATCCTGACGCCTGCCTGGCCACCCCAGCGCGGTCCGGCTCCTCCCCTCCCTCTCCGGCCGGCTCTGGCCAAGGGTGGCTGCACCCGCCCGGTCGCAGAGCGGGCCCGCTAACTTGGGGCGGGTGATATGGTGGCCGGCCGCCAGGCCCGCGAGCCGTGCGCTCCACGGGATTGAGCGCACGCATGGCTGACCCAGGCGGCGTCGGGAGCCCCGGCAGAGCCCTCAGCCCCTCGCGCCGGCGGCTGATCCTCGGCATCTGCTGCATGAGCCTGCTCATCGTGGCCCTCGATAACACCATCGTGAACGTGGCCCTGCCCTCCATCGGGCGCGAGCTGCACAGCAGCGTGTCCGGCCTGCAGTGGACGGTGGACGCCTACATCCTGGTCCTGGCCAGCCTGCTCATGCTCTCCGGCTCCAGCGCCGACCGACTGGGACGGCGCCGCACCTTCCAGGTGGGCCTGGTGGTCTTCTCGCTGGGCTCGCTGCTCTGCAGCCTCGCCCCCAGCCTCCCCTTCCTCATCGCCTTCCGGATGGTCCAGGCGGTGGGCGGGTCGATGCTCAACCCGGTCGCCATGTCGATCATCACCAACACCTTCACCGAGCCCCGGGAGCGGGCCTGGGCGATCGGCGTCTGGGGCTCGGTGGTGGGCGTCAGCATGGCCCTGGGGCCGGTCGTCGGCGGCCTCCTGGTGAGCACCGTGGGCTGGCGGTCGATCTTCTGGATCAACGTCCCCATCGGCATCGCGGCCGTCGTCCTGACCGCCCTCTTCGTGCCCGAGTCGAGGGCCCCCAAGCCCCGCCGCCTGGACCCCCTGGGCCAGCTCCTCGTGATCGTGCTCCTGGCCGGCCTCACCTTTGGCATCATCGAGGGCCCGGCCTCGGGCTGGGCCTCGCCCAAGATCGTCATCGCCTTCGCCCTGGCGGCGACGGCGCTCGTCTCGCTGCTGCTCTACGAGCCACGTCGCCAGGAGCCGCTCCTGGAGCTCCGCTTCTTCCGCAGCGCTCCCTTCTCGGGCGCCTCGGCCATCGCCGTCTGCAGCTTCGCCGCCCTGGGCGGCTTCCTCTTCCTCAACACCCTCTACCTGCAGGAGCTGCGCGGCTTCACCGCCCTCGAGGCTGGCCTGCTGACCCTGCCCATGGCTGGCATGGCGGTCCTCTGGGGACCGATATCGGGCCGCCTGGTGGGCGGACGCGGCACCCGCATCCCCCTGGTCGGGGCCGGCCTGGGGCTGGCCCTGGGCGCCCTCATGCTGACCCGGGTGGTGGCCTCCACGCCCCTCCCCTGGCTGCTCGTCGCCTACCTCCTCTTCGGCATCGGCTTCGGGCTGGTCAACGCCCCCATCACCAACACCGCCGTCTCCGGCATGCCCCGGGCCCAGGCCGGGGTGGCGGCGGCGATCGCCTCCACCAGCCGCCAGGTGGGCCAGTCCCTGGGCGTGGCCCTGGTGGGGGTCCTCTCCGGAGTCGGGGTGGCCGGCTCGCTCCACGCCCAGGTGGCCCACGCCGGCGTTGGGGGCTGGTGGCTGCTGGTGGGATGTGGGGTCCTAACCCTCTCCCTGGGACTACTCACGACAACCGCTTGGGCGCGCACATCGGCCCGCCGCGCCGCCGCGCAACTCATGCCAGAGGGAGAGCGGCAGGCCGTGGCGTCCTGAGCGTGGCTCTCACCCCTGGATAGGGCGGGCCGTGGGCGCCGGAGCGTCGTTAGAACCGCCACCCCTCAGCGTAGAGGTTGAGGAGCGGGTCTTGGGGCACGGCTCCTTTCAGTGAAGTCCGGATGGCAGAGATCTGATAGTAGGGTTCCGGCATCCAGATGACCGGCAGGTTCCGCGCCATGTACAGCTCGAGGGTCCGCATCGGCGCCAAGCCGCTTCCGGTCAGCGTAGCTTCCATTAGACGGTTTGCCTCTGCACTCTGGTAGTAGCCGGCATTGAGAAAGGAGCCCGACCCGAAGGGGACAGAGACGTTCGGGTAGGAAGCGGGGAAGTAGGTCCACCCAGTTCCCCAGTAGCCGAGGCCCCACGAACAGGTCTTGGGCTTGCTCCGGTCGCAGGCTACGCTGACTTCCCCCACCACCGAGTCGAACGGCGCCTCATCCAATACCAGGTCGATGCCAGCCTTGGCGAAATCGGACTTAAGAACAGATACCTCGGCTGTGATGGTGGCGGTCCCGGACGCAAACTCCAACGGAAGGGCCAGAACAGTTCCGGCCTTCACTCCCGGCCCGCAGTCCGCCCGCCCGGCTCCTGGCCGCCGACACACATCGACGCCGCTGGCGTTCTCTCGCCAGCCGTGGCTGGCGAGCAGTCTCTTTGCCTCCTGCGGGTCATAGGCGAAGCCTGCCGTCCGAACCTTCGTGCTGATGAGTGGCGTTGTCGGACGTGCCGGGATCACGGTATCGGTGGCATATGCCAATCCATGGAAAATGCTCTTCACGAATCCAGGCTGGTCTACCAGCTCCTGCATCGCTTCGCGAACGTACAGCTGAGAGAACACCCTCCCCAGTCTCGGATTGGCGAAGTTGACCGAGAGATAATTGAAGCCCCAAGTCGCCCACGGCTCGATCCGGTACCCCCGCGACTTGAGGTAGGAGTCCTGCCCCACATCCTGATACGGGACGTATCCATAGTCGATTTGACCCGACCTCAACGCGTCGTACTCAGCGGCGTCACTGGTGAAGGGCAGCTCGACCAGCCGGGAGAGCGTCGGCTTCGGCGAGCCTGAGTACGCTTCATTGGGTCGCAGCGAGACGTAATATGTCGCGGCGGAGTAACTGTCGATGCGCCAAGGCCCGTCGACCGTTTGCCAGAGCGGGTCGTTCGCGTAAGTGCCGAGGTCGTTGGACTCACTGTTGAGGAATTGGTACACGGCCTTCGCCCCTGCAGATGTCAAGTCATAGTTACCAACGGGCCCACTCAGAGAGGTACGATCCCATTCCTGTTGCGGCAGCGGGATGATCTGGGGAAGCTGATTGCCCAGCAGGAATGAGTGATTGTAGGCCCGGTCGAAGGTCAACGTGAAGGTTTCAGACGAGGGATATGTGGCTGCCACCAGGTTGTCGGGGAACTCTCCGGGAACGTACTGCCACCAGTTATCCTTCTCGGCCTTCAGGAGGTCGATCCAGAACTCGACGTCGCGGCTGGTCACGGGCTGGCCATCCGACCAGTCGTAATGGCGTAGCTTGATCGTCACGGTGCGCCCGTCATTGGAGTACTGAGGCGGGTATGCGAGGCTCAGTGCCGAGTTGGCGACTGGTTTCCCGTCCTCGCCATTCCAGTAGAGGGGTCGGTACATCAAGTACTGGAACTGCATGACGTCACTGCTGGTGGCATCGGAGCCATTGACCAGCGGAAAGATATAGTCGGGCACCGATCCCGGTTGCTGTGCGACCGTGACCTCTCCAGTCGCGGCCAGCGCAGATAGAGCAGAGCCCGGTACGGCCGACGCCGCAGCTGCCAACAGGCAGGAAACCAGGGCAACGGCGGCAGTACGTCGGCTTGACCGCCGAGGCTGGGTGGATATGCGCTCCATGCTTCTGCTCCTACGATCTCCCAGGGTCCTGAGGTGCGTCGGGTCGGCCGTCGTCCGGCGTCGGGCCTGGTGGCATGGGTCGGAGATCACGGACAAACCCGGCGAGATCGGAGCTGTCCGGGTCCACCACCACCTGCCCAGCCTGGATGACAATGGAGGTCCGCGAGAGGTTCCGGATATCCCGGACTGGGTCAGTGTGGACGACGAGGATGTCCGCCTCTTTGCCCGGGCATAGGGATCCGAGCCGGTCATCGAGTCGCAGCAGGGCCGCCGCGCTGGAGGTGGCCGCCGATATCGCTTCGAGAGGACTCAGACCACACGCGACGAGCCAC
>JASHRA010000112.1 GCA_030038765.1 Candidatus Dormiibacterota bacterium
CGGCGATGGCGTCCGCTTGAGTAGTTCCCACCTTCCGAGCTTAGCATCCGACGTGGGCGTGATCCCCCCCGACGACCTCCCAGCGCGGGTAGCCTGCCGGCTTTCCGTCCCCCCACCTCGAGTTCCTCTCGGCGAAGGGGGTTTACACCGGTCACCGATGTTCTCGCCCCTAGCTCTCTGGGGATCCCGCCACAGTCTGGTCATGAGCTGCTCGGACGATCACAGTCGACGTCCCATAGTAACTCTTGGGGCGCGTGGCCAGCAAGAAGGCGAGGGCCCGAATGACGAAAATCCCCATGCTCAACGCGAAGAGCAGCAGCTCGCCGCGAGGCAACAGCAGGCAAGTCCGTCGCCCTTGCGAGTACCGCGCCCTTGTCGCGAGTCCTCGATGCACCGCACCGGCGTGACTAGCACGCAAGTTGTGAGAGGTAGGCCGAGATACGGGAGCGATGGTGGTCGCCCACTACGGTTGAAATTCGGACTCGGTGGAGGGACCACGGAGCCTCGTAGTTCCGTAAGGGCGTCAAAGACAGTGTGTCTGTCGGATGCCGTCCGCCACTCTCCGCATGTCGAAGGGCTGGAGTGGTCCGGCACCGGCCGACGGTCAAGGGGATGGAAGTGGAGCTCCTCTTGGGGGAGGAAGGTAAGGTCGCTGCAGCAGGCCCTGCTCCTGTTACCGGAGACTGTGGGGAAGGCCGTTGAGTCCTTCTTTTGACGCGATGGCAGCCTGACGACGCAAGGTCGCTTAGTAACCCGGTTGTGCTGATCGTTCCAGACCACCACGAATCGTTTCACCTGGCCCGCGATCGCGGGTCCATAGTAGATCTGCCCCCACGCCGCATGGTTGACTTGCCCCACCGGCAGCGGAGCAGGCTGCGACGCGGTCGCGAGGCGGAGCACTGCCGCGAGGGGCTGACAGCGGATCCCAATTTACCGATCGAGTGACCAGTACTCCTCCGGCAGACACCATGGTGACGTTCCAGATGTGGTTGGTAAGGATGAGGAGTGCCCCGTCGTTGCCGTACCCGCGCAGATGGTAGACAGCGCCGCGCGATGGGATCACTCGTTCGGGTCGGGAGGCCCAAGCAGCGATTGAGCGAGTCCCGTCTCTCCGAGAAGGAGATCAGCCAAGCCGGTGACCGTCGCACGGCGCTCCTCGTCTCCGGTCCAGTCGGCATACGCCAGCGCCATTGCCTCCTCCTCGACGCGGCGTCGACTCAGCTCAGCTCTGATCAGGAGCAGCTTCTGCAGCCGGGCCGCCTCTGAGTGCTGATCGGCTAGGCGATAGGCCGCGGGGTTCTTGCGCGGCCTTCGAGCCAGTTCAGGGGGAACTGAGATGCTGATCCTGCTCACGAAGCTAATTGCGCATCAGATCCTGCATCGTATGAAGCAGCAGACCAACCTACGCGTTGACGCACTTGGGCCACGCGGCGCCACCACCGCAGCCCCAGCTGGGTTTCCCGGGTGCTGGAGCTGCCGGAGACGTACCACGCCAACGGTGGCCGAAGTGCTACGGGTACGCTGAGCTGGGCGTCTTCGCCCATCGCTCATTCCGCTCGGAGCTCTGGCTTGTCATCCGCTCCGCCGACGCCGTGGAGTAGCGCCGCGCGTCATACGTAGCCGCCTGTCCCCCCTGGCCACCGACGTGTAGCGTCGCTCCCCACCGATAGCCGGGCCGACGTAGTTGCCGCGGCCGGGCGTGCGCCTCGCCGAGCGGTACAAGCCCTCGGGGTGGGTCCATGAGGACGAGGCCTCTTCGCACGGCTCGGCTCATGCTCCCACCGAGGCGTTGCCCTGACCTCACGCGGATGCTCTGGCTCAGGTCGCGGCCGGTGCCTCCTCCTGGCCAGCGGCCATGGCCGCGCGAGCTCGGGCCAGGGCGTCGTCCAGGTGCTGGGTGACGAGGTGGCGGGCCCGCTCGCGGTCGCGGCGCGCGATCGCCTCCACGATCTCCCCGTGGTTGGTCGCCGCCTCCGGTCCGGGCAGGATCGGGGGCAGGGTGACGTGGACCAGGAAGCTCAGCTTGCTGGCCATGTTCTCGGTCCAGACGCGGTGCAGCAGGGGCTGTCCCGAGAGCTCGTAGATGAGCTCGTGGAAGACCAGGTCGGGGGTGACCAGGTCGCGCTGCGGCACCTCGGTGATGGCCTCCTCCAGGTGCCGGGCGGCGCTCCGCAGCCGCTCCAGCTTGGCCGCGTCGAGGGACTCGATGATGAGCTCGACGGCGTAGCACTCGAGGACCTTGCGCAGGTCGTAGAAGTTGCTCACCGCCGTCTCGGTGAAGGCGAGGACGAAGTGGCCCCGCCGGGGCACCATCTCCACCAGGCCGTCCCGCTGGAGCAGCACCAGGGCCTCGCGCAGCGGGCCCCGGCTGATGCCGAGGTCGCGCGCCAGCGTCGTCTCCACCAGGCGCTGGCCGGCGAAGAGCCGGCCGCTGAGGATGGCCTCGCGGAGCGCGGTGAAAGCGGACTCGCGCAGCGTCCCGCGGCGCACCGCGGCGATCTGCTGGTAGGCGGGGGAGGGGGCGGCCGGGACCCGGGCAGTGGGCCGGCGCGCCCCGGCCGCCGCTCCCACCTTGGCTTCAGTGGCTGGACGGGCCATGGGCGCCGGCTATTATTCGCCACCCGCCGGTCCGGGGGCTCACGTCCGCGAGAACCTGGCTGCCCGGTAGCGCTCCAGGCTGGGGTCGGGACGGCCCAGGATCCCCTCGGCCACGAGGTGTGCCGACCAGGGTCCCAGCAGCAGCCCGCCGGCGCCGTGGCCAGTCGCCAGGTGGCAGCCGCCCAGCCCGGGCGCCGGGCCGAGGATGGGGTGGCCGTCCTCGGAGACGGGCCGTAATCCCACCCGCCACTCCAGGATCGAGGCCTGGCCGAGGCCGGGCGCGACCCGGAGCGCTTCCCCCAGGACCTCGAGGCAGCCGGCGGCGGTGAGCTCGGTGGTGAGGCCCGAGCCCCGCTCCCGGGTGGCGCCCACCACCACCCGGCCGGAGGGCCGGGGCAGGATGTAGTGGCCCCGCATGCCCACCGCCACCGCCCAGGCGACCGTCGGCCCCTGGTCCCAGCCGAGGTGGCAGATCTGGCCGCGCATGGGGGAGACACAGGGCCGGAGGCCGAGCTGGAGCTGCAGCTCGGAGAGCCAGGCGCCACTGGCCAGCACCACCTGGTCCGCCTCCAGGGCCCGGTCGCGGAGGCTGACCCCGCGGACGCGGTCGCCGTCCAGGAGGAGCCCGTCGACGCCGTCGTGGACCAGCTCCAGACCGCGGCCCCTGGCGGCCCGGAGCAGGGCGGCCCGGAGCTCGCGCCCGTCCACCCGGGCGCCCTGCTCGTCGACCACCGCCCCCACCACCTCGCCCAGGGTGGGGAGGCGCTCCCGGGCCTGGTCCGCGCTCAGCTCGCGGAGCTTCCCGTCCCCGGCCGGGGCGTGGCGCCGCAGCTGCTCCACCAGCAGGTCGAAGTCCTCGCGCCGGTCGCCCGCGGCGGCCACCACCATTACCGGGACCTGGCCGTAGCCGGTCTCGCCGCCACCGTCCTCCTCCAACTGCTGCACCAGGGTCGGGTAGTAGGACTCGGCAGCCTCGGCGAAGCGCCGATCCTCGGCCTCCTCCCAGCGGCTGCTGGCGGAGGAGAGGATGCCGGCTCCCGCGAAGGTGGCCTGGCCCCGGTCCTGGCGGTCGACCAGGGTCACCTCCATTCCCCCGCGCACCAGCTCGTAGGCCACAGTAGAGCCGAGCAGTCCGCCGCCGACGACGATCACGTCTGCCACCTGGACCTCCTAAGCGCCGGAGCCGGGGAGTAGGCCCGGCCCGGTCAAGACTCTGGCACCGGCCGCTGGGAGCGCTGGAAGGCACCCAGCTGGTTCCCGTCGAGCCCCGCGAAACGCTGCGGGCGCAGGCCCTCGAGCTCGGCCCTGGGCCGGCCCACGATCTCCTCCGCCGCCAGCTCGCCGACGGCAGGCGCGAGCTGGAAGCCGCCCAGGGAGAAGCCGGTGGCCAGGTAGAGGCCGGCGACGCCCGGGGCCGGCCCCAACAGAGGCAGGTGGTCCGGGGTCTCGGCGTCGATGCCGCACCAGGCCAGCGGCAGCTCCACCTCGGAGAGCCAGGGGCAGACGGCCAGGGCGTTGCCCAGGTTGCGCTCGACGCTGGCCGGCTCGGCCTCGCAGCCGAGGCCGTCCGGGGCCACTGTGGCGGGCCACCCGCCGCCCACCAGGAGCTCGCCTCCGGGGGGCAGCTGCTTGATCGAGAGCAGCCGGCCCAGCGCGCTGACGGTGGGGTAGAGGCTGGGCGGACGGGGCGGGGAGAGCAGCATGTGGGCCCCGGCCGGCCGCAGCGCCAGCTCCAGTCCCGCCGAGCGCGCCAGCCCGAGGCTCCAGGAGCCGGCGCTGAGCACGGTGAGGTCGGCCTCGAGGCGGCGCCCTTGGAGCTCGGCGCCGGCCACCCGGCCCTCCCGGGCGAGCAGTCCCTGGGCCTCGGCGCGGATCGCCACCGCGCCCAGGCGGCGGGCCGCGGCCAGCAGCGCGGCGGTGGTCAGCCGGGGGCTGGCCTGACCACCCTGGGGGTTGAAGCCAGCGGCCGGGACCGTCGCCGCCAGGGGCGCGCCCAGGGCCGCGAACTCGGCCGCCTGGACCAGCTCCACCGCCGCTCCCCGGCCCCGATCGCTGTCCACCTGAGCCTGCAGCTGGGGCAGCTCCCGCTCCGAGCCGGCCAC
>JASHRA010000113.1 GCA_030038765.1 Candidatus Dormiibacterota bacterium
CGGCTACCGCCTGGGAGCCGGCGCCACGCTGCCGCCGCTGGCACTGGACGAGGCCGAGCTGAGCGCGGTGGCGGTGGCCCTGGGCGCGTCGCCCGGGCGTGGGCCGGCCGGCAGTGAGGGACCGCGGCCGGCCTCACTGGCCAAGCTGGACCGCCTGCTGCCGGCGCGGCTGCGCCAGCAGGTGACGGTCCTGCGCCGAGCCACGCTGTCCCTGGACCGGCCCCGGGCCACCGTGCCCACGGAGCGCCTGCTGGCCCTCGCCGAGGCCTGCCAGGAGCACGAGCGCGTCTGTTTCCTCTACCCGCAGCGGCAGGGCGGGCAGGGGCGGCGTGAGGTAGAGCCGCACCGCCTGGTGGCCACCGGTGAACACTGGTACCTGCTCTGCCACGACCTCGACCGGCGCGACTGGCGCACCTTCCGGGTGGACCGGATCGCGGAGCTGGAGCGGACCGGGAAGAGCTTCGTCCCGCGCCAGCTCCAGGACCCGGCCGCCATGGTGGCGCGGGCCATCACCGTCGCCCCCTACCACTTCAGGATCGTGGTCGACGTGGACGCCGCCGCCGACGAGCTGGCGGGTGCTGTGCCGTCCAGCTCCTGCCTCGTCGAGCCCAGGCCGGGGGGAGCCCGGCTCACCTTCGGCGCCGACCGCTTTGGTTGGGTGGCCAGCTTCCTGGTCGACCTGGAGCGCCCCTTCCTGGTCCGGGAGCCGGAGGAGCTGCGCGACTACCTCCGGCGGCTGGGACGGCGGCTGGTGGCGGCCAACCGTCCCCGGGGCACCCCTACCGACTCCGGTCAGCCAGCTTCTGGAGGGCCTGGTTCAGGGCCAGGACGTTGATCACCGGCTCGCCCAGGAAGCCCAGCTCGGGCCCCTGCTCCACCGCGCGCACCAGCCGCCGGAGGCGGGCCCGAGACAGGTGCCGGGCCCGGGCCACCTGGTCGACCTGGGCCAGCGCGGCGGCGGGCGAGATGTCGGGGTCGACGCCGCTGCCCGAGCTGGTGACCAGGTTCGCCGGCGGGTGCTCGACGCCCAGCGCGTGCTCGGCGCGAAGGGCCGCCCGCACCTCCTGCTCCAGGACCTTCGAGGTGGGGCCCAGCTGGCTCCCGCCGGTGGCCCCGGGGTCGTCCGGGTCGGGGCGGCCGTGGAACCACTCCCGGCCCTGCCAGTGCTGGCCCACGAGGGAGGAGCCGTCGCGGCCGATGGAGCCGCTGGCCTGAGCCGGGAACCACCACTGGGCCAGGCCAGTCTCCGCCAGCGGGTAGGCCAGGCCCAGGATGACGGTGAGCACGAGCATCGCCAGCAGCGCCCGCCTCAGGTGCAGCAGCATCAGTGGAGCCCCAGGGCGGCGAGCGCCATGTCGATGAGCTTGATGAAGACGAAGGGGGCCACCAGGCCGCCCACGCCGTAGATGAGCAGGTTGCGGCGCAGCAGCGCGCTGGCGCTGGCGGGGCGGTAGCGCACGCCGCGCACGGCGAGCGGGATCAGGGCCACGATCACCAGCGCGTTGAAGATCACGGCCGAGAGCACGGCCGTGTGCGGGCTGTGGAGCCGGAGGACGTTGAGTGCCCCCAGCTGGGGGTAGGTGGTGACGAAGAGGGCCGGGATGATGGCGAAGTACTTGGCCACGTCGTTGGCGATGGAGAAGGTGGTCAGCGCCCCCCGGGTGATCAGCAGCTGCTTGCCGATCGCCACCACCTCGATCAGCTTGGTCGGGTTGGAGTCGAGGTCGACCATGTTGCCCGCCTCCTTGGCGGCCATGGTCCCGGTGTTCATGGCCACGCCCACGTCGGCCTGGGCCAGCGCGGGAGCGTCGTTGGTGCCGTCCCCGGCCATGGCCACCAGGCGGCCTCCCTCCTGCTCCCGGCGGATCAGGGCCAGCTTGGTCTCCGGGGTGGCCTCGGCGAGGAAGTCGTCGACCCCGGCCTCGGCCGCGATGGTGGCCGCGGTGAGCGGGTTGTCACCGGTCACCATGACCGTCCGGATGCCCATCCGGCGCATCTCGTCGAAGCGGGCCCGGATGCCCGCCTTGACGACGTCCTTCAGCTCGATGACGCCGAGGGCGGAGGCGTTCTCGGCCACCACCAGCGGGGTGGAGCCGGCCTGGGCCAGGCGCTCCACCAGGGGCGTCAGGTCCGGGGGCAGCTGACCGCCCCGCTCCTCGACCCAGGCCCGGACCGCGTCGGCGGCGCCCTTGCGGATCTGGTGTCCACCCATGTCGATGCCGGACATGCGGGTCCGGGCGCTGAAGGGCACGATGGCGTGCTCCCCGGCCAGCTGTCGCTCCCGGATGCCGAAGCGCTCCTTGGCCAGGACCACGATGGAGCGGCCCTCCGGGGTGTCGTCCGCCAGCGAGGCCAGCTGGGCGGCCTCGGCCAGCTTCCGCTCCGCGACCCGGCCCACGGGGTAGAACTGCTCGGCCCGCCGGTTCCCCAGCGTGATGGTGCCGGTCTTGTCCAGCAGCAGGGTGTTGACGTCGCCGGCCGCCTCCACCGCCCGGCCGCTCATGGCGAGGACGTTGCGCTGCACCAGGCGGTCCATGCCGGCGATGCCGATGGCCGAGATGAGGGCCCCGATGGTGGTGGGGATGAGGCAGACCAGCAGCGCCACCAGGATCACCACCGAGACCTGGCCCCCGGCATAGCCGGCGAAGGGTGCCAGGGCGACGCAGACGGGGATGAAGATGATGGTCAGCGCGGCCAGGAGGATGGTGAGGGCGAGCTCGTTGGGGGTCTTCTGCCGGTTGGCGCCCTCGACCAGCTCGATCATCCGGTCGAGGAAGGTCTGCCCCGGCTCAGCGCTGATCTGGACCACGATCCGGTCGGAGAGGACCCGCGTTCCCCCGGTCACGGCCGAGCGGTCTCCCCCGCTCTCCCGGATCACCGGCGCCGACTCCCCGGTCACGGCCGACTCGTCGACCGAGGCGACTCCCTCGACCACGTCCCCGTCGGAGGGGATGAGATCGCCAGGCTCGCAGACCACGCGGTCGCCCCGGCGCAACTCGGCGGCGGAGACGCGCTCCTCGCGGCCCTCGGCGCCGAGGCGGCGGGCCTGGGTGCCGGTCCGGGTCTGGCGCAGGGAGGCGGCCTGGGCTCGGCCCCGGCTCTCGGCGGTCGCCTCGGCGAAGTTGGCGAAGATCACCGTTGCCAGCAGGGTCACGGTGACGCCCCAGTCGAAGACGGTGGGACGGGCCACCGACTCCGCGGCCGTGACCACGGTGCCAACGCAGACGACGAACATGACCGGGTTCCTGACCTGGACCCGGGGATCCAGCTTGCGCAGGCTCTCCAGCAGGGCCCGGGTCATGACGCGGCGGTCGAGCCAGGCCAGCTGCTTGCGGGCCCGCCCGGCCACGGGGTTGGAGGCGACGCTCATCCGAAGAGCCTCCCCGGCCCCACCAGGGACTCGGCGATCGGTCCCAGGGCCAGCGCCGGGAGGAAGGTAAGCCCCCCGACCAGGACCACGGTGCCCAGCAGCAGCCCGACGAAGACGGGCCGGTCGGTGCGCATCGTCCCCGCCGTCTCCGCCACCTTGGGCTTGGCCGCCAGGGCCCCGCCCAGGGCCAGCACGGGGAGCATGATGCCGAGCCGTCCCAGGGTCATGGCCAGGGCCCCGGTGAGGTTGTAGAAGGCGGTGTTGGCGCTGAGGCCAGCGAAGGCCGAGCCGTTGTTGTTGGCCTGGGAGACGAACGCGTAGAGGATCTCGGAGAAGCCGTGGGGACCGAGGTTGAGGACGGCGCTGCGACCCGCCGGCAGGGCCACCGCGAGAGCCGCCAGGGTGAGCACCGTGACCGGCATCATCAGCACCCCCAAGGAGGCCAGCTTGACCTCCCGGGCCTGGATCTTCTTGCCCAGGTACTCCGGTGTTCGACCCACCATCAGACCGCCCACGAAGACGGCCACGACGGCGAACAGCAGCATGGTGTAGAGGCCGCTGCCGACGCCTCCGGGCGAGACCTCGCCCAGCATCATGCCGACCAGCAGCCCGGCCCCGCCGATGGGCGTGAAGGAGTCGTTGGCGGCGTCCACCGAGCCCGTCGAGGTCGAGGTCGAGGCGATGTCGAAGAGGTCGGACGCCGCGGGGCCGAAGCGGGTCTCCTTGCCGACCTCGTTGCCGCCGCTCTGGCTCGTCACGCCGGCCGCCCGCACCGCCGGGTTGGGACCGACCTCCGCGGCCAGGCTCATCCCCAGCACGGCCCCGAAGAGGACCACCATGGTGGCCAGCAGGGCCAGCCCCTGGCGCAGGCTCCCCACCATCCGGCCGAAGGTGTAGGTGAGGCTGAAGGGGATGCAGAGTAGGAGCACGATCTCCAGCAGGTTGGTGAGACCGGTCGGGTTCTCGAAGGGATCCGCCGAGTTGGCGTTGAAGAAGCCGCCCCCGTTGGTGCCCAGCTGCTTGATCACCGACATCGACGCCACCGGGCCCAGCGGGATCGTCTGGCTGACACCGTTGAGCGCGTCGTGCACGTGGGCCGGTCCGGCCAGCGTCTGCACCGCGCCCTGTGAGACGAAGACCAGGGTCATGACCGCAGAGATGGGCAGCAGCAGGTAGATGCTGCCGCGCACCAGGTCGACCCAGAAGTTGCCCACCGTGGGCGACTCGCGGCGGGAGAAACCCCGCACCAGCACCAGCGCCACCTGGATCCCGACGGCCGCGCTCAAGAACTGCTGGACCGCGAGCGCCGCCATCTGCGTCAGGTAGCTCATGGTCGCCTCGCCGGCATAGTTCTGCCAGTTGGTGTTGGTCATGAAGGAGATGGCCGTGTTCAACGCCAGCAGCGGCGGTACGGCCGGCAGGTGCTGAGGGTTGAGCGGGAGCACGCCCTGCAGGCGCTCGATGAGGTAGACGAAGACCACGCTGACGGCGGAGAAGACCACGGTGGCACCGGCGTAGCGCTTCCAGCTCTGCTCCGAGGAGGGGTCGACGCCGATGGCGCGATATACGGGACGCTCCAACCACGCGAGCCAGCGCATCTCGCCGCCATAGATGCGGGCCATGTAAGCGCCCAGGGGACGCCAGAGCAGGGCCAGCACCAGCGCCAGGACGAGGACGGTGATGCCGAACCCCATCAGAAGCGCTCCGGTCTGACCAGCGCGTACACCAGGTAGCAGAAGCAGACCGAGGAGACGACGAGGAGGATGACGTCGGTCACGCTCATCAGATACGGTCCAGGACTTCGACGAACAGGTAGAGCGCGCCGAAGGCGACCAGGATCAGCACCGCGACCAGCAAATCGAGCACGGTCCCAACGCTAGACCGAGGGCCGTCAATGCGCGGTCAAAGCTGGCCCGGAAAGCGTCAACAGTTGGTCAAATCTCCACGTTTCGAATTCAGCTATGCAAGCGATGCGTCAGCGGCACGCCTACCATGAGCCTGCGGCGTGTAGCCGCCGGACTCGGCAACGCGAGTGCTGCGACGGAGCTGAGGGATTGGAGAGAGTCAGCGCCAGCCTCGAGATACGGTGCCCCGTGGAGCAGGTCTTCGCCCAGCTCTGCGACGCCACCCGCCTGCCCTCCTGGCTGGACAAGGTGAGCGAGTCCCGCCTGCTCGCCTACGGCGGCGGCGTGGGAGCCACCTACGGGCTCCGTCTGCGCGGCCCGGGGCTGGTCCGCCGCCGGCTGCAGCTGCGCCTGGTCCGGCTCTACCCGGGTCGGGCGCTCAGCTTCGAGGCCAGCTCGCTGCCGGGACGTCCGCTGGCCCAGTTCCGTCTGAGTCCGGGACCGGGCGGGAGCACCCAGGTGGGGCTGGAGGTGAGCTGGCAGCAGTCATCGCGCCACGGCAGGGCGGCGACGCTGAGTGCACGCTGGGCCGCCGAGCTGGTGTTGGGGCTGCCCTGTCTGGCGAGGGTGCTCTCCCCCTACCCTCCTCCGCCCGTCAGAGCCAGCCCCGGCGGCGGAACAGCACCAGCTGGATCGCGAGGGACAGGAACATGAGGAGGATGGCGCCCGCGAACGCGATCCCGGTGCGCTGCACCACCGATGTCTGGTAGGCGAAGTTCATGCCGAAGAATCCGGTGAGGAAGGTGAGCGGCAGGAACAGGCTGGCCACCACGGTGAGCGCCTTCATGGTCCCGTTGAGGCGGTTGGAGACGTTGGAGAGGTAGGTGTCCATGGCGCCGCTCAGCAGGTCGCGCAGGGAGTCGACCGTCTCGTACTGACGGGTGAGGTGGTCGTAGGTGTCCCGGTAGTAGAGCGAGGCCTCGCCCTGGCCCTGCCCCAGGCCCTGGGTGACCAGCATCTGGAAGCAGTCCCGCTGCGCGCCCAGGACCCGGCGCAGGTCGGTGACGGCGTGGCGGAGGAGGTTGATCTCGCTGAGGTCCCGGTTGGTGGCGCCCTCCACCAGGCGGTCCTCCAAGGCGTCGACGGCGTCGTCGATGGCGTCGAGGCTGCTGAAGCAGGCGTCGACGATGGCCCCGGTCACGGTGTAGGTGAGGAAGTTGGCGCCGGCCCGGGCCAGGGCGGGGTCGCTGGCGTCCCGCTGGCGCACCCGGTCGAACCAGGGCGCTTCGCCGCGGTGGAGCGAGACCACCCAATCGGTCGAGAGGCAGAGGTAGTGCTCGCGCAGGGAGAGCTCCGACTGGGCCCAGACCGGGGTGATGAGGACCATGAAGACGTAGCCCGGGTACTGCTCCCACTTGGGGCGCTGCCCACCCTTGCTGATGTCGTCCACGGTGAGCCGGTGGATCCCGAGCTGGGAGCGGAGCGCCTCGTAGTCCTCCGGGCCCGGGTCCTGCAGGTCCAGCCAGAAGGGACCGCCCTTGCCCTCCTTGGCCTCGGCCAGCTGACTTATGGGGACGTCGGCGGAAAGTCCGGAGGCGGTCAGGAGCCAGCGCATCCCCGGACTCTAACCGAGGCGGTCCCCGCCCCTCGGGCCGGGAGGTCTATCAGCCGCCGAGGTACGACATCTCCGGCTTGGGCCTCCGGCCGGGCAGGTCCTGGCGCTGCGAGCGCAGCTCGGAGTAGCGGTCCACGCGCCGGCTCCAGAGGCCGCCCATCTCGCGGCCCAGCTCCTCTCGGGTGGCGCCCGCCCTGATGACGGACTTCAGGTCGTGCCCGCTGGCGGAGAAGAGGCAGGTGTGGAGGTGGCCGTCGGCGGTGAGTCGGAGGCGGCCGCAGGTGGAGCAGAAGGGGACCGTCACCGAGCTGATGACCCCCACCTCGCCACCCCCGTCGCGGTAGGAGTAGGTGCGCGCCACCGCCTGGGTAGGTCCCTGGTCCACTGGCTCCAGCGGCCAGCGCTGGGAGAGGACCCGGAGCACCTCGGCGCTGGGGACCACCTCCTCCATGCGCCAGCCGTGGCTCTCGCCCACGTCCATGTACTCGATGAGGCGCAGGACGTGGCCCCCGCGGCGGGCGAAGTCGGCCAGATCCAGGATGCCGTCGTCGTTGAGCCCGCGGCGGACCACCGCGTTCAGCTTGACCGGACCCAGGCCCGCCCGCGCCGCGGCGTCGATTCCCTCCAGGACGGGCTCGATGGGGAGCCCGACCCCGTTCATGAGCCGGAAGACCTGGGGGTCGATCGAGTCCAGGCTGACGGTGACCCGCTTCAGGCCCGCCCGGGCCAGCTCGCTGGCCTGGCGGGCCAAGAGGAAGCCGTTGGTGGTGAGGGCCAGGTCCTCCAGGCCGGGAATGCGGGCGAGCATGCCGACCAGGACCGGGAGGTCGCGTCGCAGCAGCGGTTCGCCGCCGGTGAGACGGACCTTGCGGACGCCCAGGTCGGTGGCCGCTAGGGCCACCTCCGCGATCTCCTCGAAGGTCAGCAGCTCAGGTCGGGGCAGGAAGCGGAAACCGGGGCCGAAGACCGCGAGAGGCATGCAGTACTGGCAGCGGAAGTTGCAGCGGTCGGTGACGGAGACGCGCAGGTCCCGCAGTCGGCGCCCCAGCAGGTCCTTGACTGGCGCCATGTTTCTCATCGTACCCCCGTGCCGGAAAGGGTCCTCCGAGTGAGAGGGGAGTGCTCTCTGCGGCCTCCCCTAGGCAGCCGCTAGTGGGCCACCGCCGCGCGCAGCGATTCCCTCAACGATCCCATGGTGCTCATCACCGCCGTGGGCTCGTAGCCGCAGTGGGCCATGCAGTTGGCGCACTTGGGGTTGCGGCCCCGTCCGTAGTGCTCCCACTCGGTCGTCTCCAGCAGCTCCTTGTAGGAGCCGACATAGCCGTCGGAGAGGAGGTAGCAGGGCCGCTGCCAGCCGAAGACGGAGTAGCAGGGGATGCCCCAGGCGGTGCAGGAGAAGTCCACCTTGCCCTCCAGGAAGTCGAGGAAGAGCGGCGAGTGGTTGAGCCGCCACTTCTTGCGCCTTCCCTCGGAGAAGGCCTCCTTGAAGATGGCCCGGGTGCGCTCGACGCCCATGAAGTGCTCCTGGTCGGGGGCCTTCTCGTAGGCGTAGGCGGGCGAGATCTGCATGTTGTCCACCTTCAGGTCGTCGTTGAGGAAGTCCAGCACGTCGCGCACCGAGGTGGCGTCGTCCTGGGTGAAGAAGGTGGTGTTGGTGGTGACGCGGAAGCCGCGCTGCTTGGCCTCCTTGATGGCGGCCACGGCCTTGTCGAAGACCCCCTGGCGGCAGACGGAGGCGTCGTGGCGCTCGCGCAGCCCATCGACGTGGATCGACCAGGCGAAGTAGGGATGGGGCTTGAAGAGGTCCAGCTTGCGCTCCATCAGGATCGCGTTGGTGCAGAGGTAGACGAACTTCTTGCGCTCCAGCAGCGCCTCGACGATCTTGTCGATCTCCTTGTGGACCAGCGGCTCGCCGCCGGCGATGGAAACCACCGGAGCACCGCACTCCTCGATGGCGTCGACGCACTGCTGGACCGAGAGCCGCCGCCTCAGGATGTCGTCCGGGTGCTGGATCTTGCCGCAGCCGGCGCACTCCAGGTTGCACTGGTAGAGGGGCTCCAGCTGCAGCACCAGGGGGAACTTGTCCACGTGCCTCAGACGCTGAGACATGAGGTAGGTGCCAACCTTGACCTTCTGGCGAAGGGGAATCGACATCGGCCACACTCCCTGGGCTCGCGACGGATCGTTTAGGACTCTAAACCTTGATACGGTTATAGAGTCAACGAGTGATCTCCGAAGGGCCTCTCCTGGGGGGCGATCCCAGGCTACTGAAGATCGGCGAGGCGGCCGCCCTGACCGGGGTCAGCCAGGGCCGCATCCGCCACTACCAGCGCCGGGGCCTGGTCCGTCCCGGGCGCAGCCTCAGCGGCTACCGCTACTTCGGCGCCGACGACCTCCTCCGCCTGCTCCAGATCGACCTGCTGCGGGGCCTCGGCATGGGCCTGGAGGAGATCCGCCGCTCCCTCCCAGGACAGCTGGAGCCGGGATCGCTGGGCGAGCTCCTGCGCCAGCACCGGGCCACCCTCCTGGAGGAGCGCGGCCGGCTCCAGCGCCTGCTCGACGCCATCGACGCCGCCCTTGAGACGCCCGGTGCCAGCGCCGAGACGGTGGCCTCGCTGCTGGCCGCGGCCAACGCCCGCCCGGGCGAGAGCCTGGGCATCTTCGGGCGCCTCAGCCGACCCCTCTCGGCGGAGGCGGCGCAGGTTTACCGGGGCCTGCTGGGCGGCGGCTGGGGACTGCCCGTGCCCTCCATCTTCGGCCGCCTGCTACTCCCGGCCCAGGTCAGTGAGCTCCTGGAGCAGGTGGCCAGGGCTCCCGGGCACCCGGTCCTCTTCCAGCGCATCCGGCTGTTGGCGGCCGAGATCGTCCGCCTGGCCCAGGATCCGGACCCCGGCCCGGCGGCGGCGGCCGAGCTGGCCGAGGGATGGCTCCGGGAGCTGGCCTCGGACCCGCTCCCCCAGGACGTCCAGCGGGCCCTGGACTCGACCCTGCCCCGCATAGGCCAGCTGGACCTGCTCAACCAGGGCTTCCGCCTCTGGGCCAGCTCCATCTCGCCGCTCGCCGCCGAGTTCCTGCTCCGGCTCCAGGCGGCGGCCGGCCAGCGCGCGATGCTGGTCCTGGGGGTGCTGGTCGCGCGGGCGCCACGGAGGAGCCGCCGTCGGCGGGCCAACTCCTCCTCTCCTTAGATACCCCCCAGGGGTATGTTGTATGGCATGGCTATCCTGGCCTCCCTGGGACAGGGGTTGGCGCAGGCCGCAGGCATGCTCTGGGCCACGCTCTGGGCCCTGGTGCTCGGCTTCGGCCTCTCCGGCGCCGTCCAGGCCTTCGTCTCGCGCCGGGAGATGCGACGCTGGCTGGCGGGGTCGGGGCCGCGCGAGGTGGCCCTGGCCGCCGGCTTCGGCGCCGCCTCCTCCTCCTGCTCCTACGCCGCCGCTGCTGTGGCCCGGAGCCTCTTCGCCCAGGGGGCCAGCTTCAGCTCCTCGATGGTCTTCATGTTCGCCTCCACCAACTTCGTCCTGGAGCTCGGCCTGGTCATGGTCGTGCTGCTCGGCTGGCAGTTCCTCGGCGCCGAGCTGGCCGGCGGGCTGGTGATGGTCGCGCTCTTCCCGCTGGTGGCGAGGGTCACGGTGCCGGAGGCGCTGGTCCGCGCCGCACGGCTGCGGCTCCAGGCCGGCGCCACCCAGCTGTCCCGGGAGCCGGCACCGGGCCTCAGCTGGTCGGAGAGGCTGCGCTCCGAGGCGCTCTGGGTGGCTGCCGCCCGCTACTGCCTCGCCGACCTGCGCATGCTCTGGAAGGAGATCGTCGGCGGCTTCCTCATCGCCGGGATGATCTCGGCCCTGGTGCCGGCGCGAGCCTGGTCCGCGCTCTTCCTCAGCGGCCACGGCCTCCTCTCCAGCCTGGAGAACGTCGCCGTCGGACCCCTGATCGCGGCCCTCAGCTTCGTCTGCTCGGTCGGCAACGTGCCCCTGGCGGCGGCCCTCTGGCGGGGCGGGATCAGCTTCGGGGCCGCCATCAGCTTCATCTACGCCGACCTCCTCACCGTGCCCCTCCTGCTCATCTACCGCCGCTACTACGGGGCCCGCCTGGCGCTCCGCCTGGGGGCCACGTTCTGGCTCCTCATGGCCCTGGCGGGGCTGCTGGTCCAGCTCCTCTTCTCGGCCCTGGGCGCCCTGCCGCCCCACCTGCACCGCGCCCTCGGAGTGGGTGCCTTCGGCTCCCCCCTCGAGGCCAGCCTCGACCTGCTCGCCCTGGTAGCCCTCAGCGCGATGGTCCTGCTGGCTCGCCGCCCGCTCGGCGCCGCCGGGGCCAGCGCCCAGGTCCAGGACCCGGTCTGCGGCATGCAGCTGGACCCGGCCACGGCCCCGGAGCGGCTGCTGCACCGGGGCCGCCTCGTCTACTTCTGCTCCGAGCGCTGCCGGGACCGGTTCCTGGCCGACCAGGAACGCCTCCGAGGCCTAGCATCTCCCTTCATGGGCGATCCAGGCGGAGATCGGGACCCGGTCTGCGGCATGCCGGTCGGCCCGGGAGAGGGCGTCGAGCTGGAGGCCGACGGCTCGCGACTCCGCTTCTGCTCCGAGGGCTGCCGCGAGCGCTGGGTCCGGGACCCGGAGCGCTTCCGTGCCCTCCCCGACCACCCTGCGGTCGACCCCGTCTGCGGCATGGACGTGGAGCAGGCGGGCGCTCCCAGCGCCCTCCACCGGGGCCGGACCTTCTACTTCTGCTCCCAGGGCTGCCGTCGCCGCTTCCTCGCCGATCCCGACGCCTACGGGGAGCTCCGCACCCTGGAGCCGGGCGGCCCCGGCTCCGACTGGCCCGTCGACCCCGTCTGCCAGATGCGCGTCGACCCCGAGTACCCGGGCGCGGTGCTGGAGCTGCCCGAGGGCAGGGTCTACTTCTGCTGCAGGCCCTGCGCCGACCAGTACCTGGCCTCGCGCTCGGCGCCGGCCGGGAGCGCGCCCGACCATGGCTGAGCTAGACCCGGTCCGGGAGCTGGCCCCGGCGCCGACCCACCACGGCCCCCGGCGCGGCGGCTACCAGGCCAGCAAGCGGGAGCTCCTGGTGCGCTTCCAGCGCGTCCAGGGCCAGGTGGGCGGCCTCCAGCGGATGGTCGAGGAGGAGCGCTACTGCCCCGAGGTCCTGGTCCAGATCCGCTCCGTCACCGCGGCCCTGGAGCAGATCGGCTACCTGCTGCTCCGGGAGCACCTCGGCCACTGCGTCTCCGAGGGGATCCAGCGGGGCGAGGGCGACCAGTACCTGGACGAGGTGATGGAGGTGATCCGAGGCTACGGCCGCCACTGAGCCGAGAGCAGGAGGGCCGGCGGCCACCGCGCCGGGCCACGAGCGACCCCGGACGCGACTCCCATCACCGCCAGTCGGCGATCAGTCCCTCGCTGCCCCGGCCCGTGCTCCGCGATCAGACTCATGGGATGGAGATGCCCCAAGCCCTCCCCGCGCTGGAGGCCAGCCGGGAGCGAGCGCTCCGGGAGATCGAAGCGACCAGGCTGGAGATCGAGGCCATGGTGAGGCGGGTGGATCGCGCCCTCTCCGCCGTCGAGGCCGAGCCCGGCGCCGAGCCCCAGCACCGCGCCGCCCTGGCGCGGGCGCGGCGCGACCTGGAGGACGTGAAGCGCCGAATCCACCAGGACGCCTTCCTCCACTCCGACCTCCTGCCCCTGGAGTAGGCGCGCAGCCTTGCCGCAGCCCTTCGGCGGGAGCCGGGTGAGTGCCCGCCTTACCTGCTGCGGCCCCCGTGAGCTCTCGTCCTGCCGCGCGCCGTGGCGTTTCGCGTCATTGGCGCAGCCTGGTCGACCGCGGAAGGCCGCGAGGGCCCGCGGCTGCGTCGATCTGGCCCTTCTGGAGCCAGCAGCTGCCCTACCAGACCATCTATCTCAGCACCGATGCCATCCCGTGCCAGCGCCGACCTCACCTGGTCACGAGCGGCCCTGAAGTCGATCCCCTCCCGGATCTCGAGACTCTTGGCCAGCCGTTCTGCCACCGCGGCGGCGCCGGACAGCCGCCGGTGGAGTTCCAGGTCGGCATCGTAGAGCGGAATGGGGAGATGGAAGACGTACTTCTCGAAGTCGCGGGGGCCGAAGAGACCTCGAGACTGGAGGGGCCGCACCACACGGGTCGTGACTTCGCTGTTGAAGACCGCCTCCAAGTACCGAGCTTCGTCGGCTGACAGGCAGGCTGCCCAGTACAGCTTGTGCTCGACGACACAGTGGGGATCCTCGAGGCGAGCCGCGGCAAGGCTGTTGCCGGATGCCGTGTAGACCAGCCGTATCGGCGCGATCGGGAACTGGGCCGAGAGTTTCTTCTGGTAGTCAACCCAGCCGACGAGAGGGAGCGCCGTGCTCGGTGCCCGGTCCCTCTCCCAGAGCCTCTCTCCCTCTCGCCACCAGCCCGCCAGGCGTGGAAACTCCTGCATCAGCGGATCCCGATCGCTCAGCACCCTACC
>JASHRA010000114.1 GCA_030038765.1 Candidatus Dormiibacterota bacterium
TGGGCTGCGGGCGCCGCCGCCGCCTCGGGCGCCGGCTGCTCGCTGCCGTCCGACTCCACCACCTCGAGCTCGGGCTCAGGGAGCGGGGCCGGCGCGGGCGGCGGGGTCGACAGGGGGGTCGGGCGGGGCCGCGCCGCGGCTCTGCGCTTGGACCGTCTGGCCAAATCTTGGCTCCGGGAACTACGCCCGCAGGGAACTGGGAGTGGGCGGCGCCAGTTTACCCAAGCCGCCGGGGCGGCTCCGGGAGAGGGTGCAGGCAGCGAGCACCGGCCTGGTGGGGGTCAGCTTGGCGAAGGAGGGGGACGAAGCGTTGCCAGCGCCCACTGCCTGCGTGGGCGATGTGTGTGGGGCCACATCTTGTGCCCGGAGCACATTCAACCACAGAATGTTGTGCGCCGCAAGGAGTCGTGACGGCCGCGGCACCTCCCTTCTCCGAGCCCCTCCCCGGCGGCCCGGCGGCTAGACGTTGAAGAGGAAGTGCATCACGTCGCCGTCCTCGACCTGGTAGTCGCGGCCCTCCAGGCGGAGGTGGCCCCGGCTCCGGACCTGGGCGTAGCCGCCCGCCTCGACCAGCTCCCGCCAGCCGCAGACCTCGGCGCGGATGAAGCCCTTGGCGAAGTCCGTGTGGATGACTCCGGCGGCGTCCCGGGCGTTGGCGCCCCGGGCCACGGTCCAGGCCCTCACCTCCTTCTCCCCGGCGGTGAAGAAGGTCTGCAGCCCGAGCGCGTGGTACCCGGCCTGGCTGAGCCGGGCCAGGCCGGACTCCGCCAGCCCGAGCTGGGTGAGGAACTCCGCCGCCTCCTCCGGCTCCAGCTCGGCCAGCTCGGACTCGATCTTGGCCGAGACCAGGGTGAGGTCGGCGCCGTCGGCCTCCGCCCGCCTCCGCAGCGGCTCCACCAGCTCGCCCCCCGCGGGCAGGTCCGACTCGTCCACGTTGCCGACGTAGATCACCGGCTTGGCCGTCAGCAGCTGCAGGTCCCGCAGCGCCGAGTGCTCCTCGGCGCTGAGCTCGGTGCCCCGGGCGGGGCGCCCCTGGTCCAGGTCCCGCTCGAGCTTGCGCAGCCCGCTGACCTCGGCCTGCTGCTCCCGGCTGGCCGCCCCCGCGCGGGCCACCTTGCCCACCCGCTCCAGCCGCCGCGAAACCGCGCCGAGGTCGCTCAGGGTGAGCTCCACCTCCAGGGTTTCTAGATCACGGAGGGGGTCCACCTCGCCCTCCACGTGGGCCACGTCACGGGCCCGGAAGGCGCGCAGCACGAAGGCGATGGCGTCGGCGCCGCGGACGTGGCCGAGGAACTGGTTGCCCAGACCCTCGCCCTGGTGCGCCCCCCGCACCAGGCCCGCGATGTCGGTGAACGTCACCGTGGCGGGGACCTCGCGGGGCGGCCGGAAGAGCTCCGCCAGCTGGTGGATGCGCGGGTCCGGCACCGGCACCACGCCGGTGTTGGGCTCGATGGTGGTGAAGGGGAAGGCGCCGACCTGGGCGTGGGCCCGGGTGAGGGCGTTGAAGAGGGTCGACTTGCCCGCGTTGGGGAGCCCCACGATCCCCACCGAGAGGCTCAGGGGGCGGCCCTCACGGGGTGGCTCGCACCTCCCCCAAGGCGCGCCGGACGGCCTCGGCGAAGCCCCCGCGGCCGGGCCCCGGGACCAGCCAGTCGGCGACGGCGCGCACCTCGGGGGCGGCCGTCTCCACGGCCACCTTGGTCCCCGCCATCTCCAGCAGGGTCAGGTCGTTGGGCGCGTCCCCCAGGGCCAGCACCCGGCTCGGCTCGATGCCCAGGTGCTGACACAGCCAGCCCAGGGCGTGGCCCTTGTTGACGCCCTTGGCGGTGATCTCGCAGAAGCCGACCAGGGAGCGCGTCACCTCGGCCCGCTCCCCCACCAGCTCGCGGATCTCGGCCAGGGCGGCGGTGAAGCGCTCCAGGTCGGCCGCGACGGCGGTCAGCTTGGTGCTGCCGGCAGCGATCAGCTGCTCCAGGGGAGGGTCGGTGGCGACCTCGGGCTCGACCTGGGCGACGCCGGTGTAGAAGCGGACGTCGTCGTTGACCTGGTCCACGTAGAGGTGGTCGTCGTGGTAGACGTTGAGCGCGTAGTGGCGGCGGCGGCAGAGCTCCAGCACCTCCAGGCCCAGGACCGCCGGGACCGGCTGGTGGAAGAGCACCCGGCCCCCCGCGGCCCCGGCGGCGCCCGCCGCCGGCAGCTCCCGGATCAGGGCCCCCTGGTAGCAGATGAGGGGGACGTCGGCGCCCATGCCCAGGGCGTGGGGCAGCCCCGAGCGGTACATGCGCCCGGTGGCGACCCCGACCAGGATGCCGGCCTCCCGGGCCCGGGCCGCGGCGGCCACGTCGCGCGGGTCCAGCTCCAGGGTCTGGCCCAGCAGGGTCCCGTCGAGGTCGGAGAGGATGAGCTCGGGGATCACTGCGTGGGACTCACCAGCTCGGGGTTGGCCCAGGCCACCGGGGGGCGCCCGTCCAGGACCTCGAGGATGTTCCGCGCGGCCAGCTGACCCATCGCCGCACGGGTCTTGAAGGTCGCGCTCCCGAGATGGGGAAGCAGCACCGCGGTGGGACAGTCGGCAAGCCCGGGGGCCATCTCCGGCTCGTGCTCGTAGACGTCCAGACCGGCCCCGGCAATGGTCTCCTGGCGGAGCGCCTCGACCAGCGCCGGCTCGTCCACCACCGGGCCCCGCGAGGTGTTGACCAGGATCGCCGTGGGCTGCATCAGGCGGAGCGCGTGGGCGTCGATCAGGTGCCTCGTCTCCGGGGTCAGGGGCACGTGGCAGCTGACGAAGTCGGACTCCTGGAGCAGCTCCTCCAGGCGGCACTCCGTCACCTGGAGGCCCTCGGGCACGCGCACCCCGGCCGGGTCGAAGGCGAGGATGCGCATGCCGAAGCCGAGCCCGGCGCGCCGGGCCACGGCCTGCCCGATGCGGCCGAAGCCGACCAGGCCGAGGGTGGCCCCGGTGAGCTCCTGGCCCAGCATGTAGAAGGGCTCCCAGCCGGAGTAGCGCCCGGAGCGCATCTCGCGGTCCGCCTCGGTGACGCGGCGGGCGGCGGAGAGGATCAGGGTCATGGCCAGGTCGGCGGTGGCGTCGGTGAGCACGTCGGGCGTGTGGCCGACGTAGATGCCGCGCCTGGTGCAGGCGCCCACGTCGACGTTATCCAGCCCCACGGCGTAGTTGGAGACCACCTTGAGCCCGGGCCCCGCCGCCTCCAGCGCAGGCTCGTCGATGCGGTCGCGCAGCTGGGGGAGCAGGGCGTCGGCGCCGGCGATCGCGTCCCGGTAGCTCTCCGGGTCCAGGATGCGCCCCAAGACCAGGACGTCGGCCCGCTCCCGGAGCCACTCCTCGGCCGGTCCCGGCACCTTGAGCGTCATGACGATTCGGGTCACCAGGGGGCATTGTCGCCTATGGCCGGGCCGATGCCGTGGGGAGGCTTCCGGGGCGATGGGGTATATTGAGTTCGTTGCCAGTTCGCGCTAGACGTCCCTTCCGGCCCGTCCCTCGGACCCAGTACCTGGAACCCGACCCGGTGACCAGGCCGGAACCCACCCCCTCCATCAGCTTCTCCGAGCTCGGTCTCTCGGAGGACTTGGTCAGAACCCTGGACGAGGTCGGCTATCACGAGTCGACCCCGATCCAGGCCATGGCCCTGCCGGTGGCCCTGGAGGGACGGGACATCATCGGCCAGGCGATCACCGGCTCGGGCAAGACGGCGGCCTTCGCCCTGCCCATCCTGGAACGGCTGGAGCCCGAGGGCGGCGCGGTCCAGGCGCTCATCCTCTGCCCCACCAGGGAGCTGGCCAACCAGGTCTCCCAGGAGGTCACCAAGCTGGCCCGACACCGCCAGGTGAAGATCCTCACCGTGGTCGGGGGCGACCCCATCAAGCGGCAGCTGGACGGGCTGCGGGAGCACCCCTCGGTGGTGGTGGGCACGCCGGGCCGGATCCTGGACCACCTCCAGCGCCACACCCTCTCGCTGCAGGGGATCCGCTTCGTGGTCCTGGACGAGGCCGACCGGATGCTGGACATGGGCTTCGCCCCGGACGTGGAGCGGATCCTGGTCCAGACCCCGGAGCGGCGCCAGACCATGCTCCTTTCGGCCACCGTGCCGGGCTGGGTCCACCGCCTGGCGGCGCGCCACATGAAGGACCCGGAGACGGTCTCGGTGACGGGCCGCACCGAGCTGGTCCCGACCATCCGGCAGTGGTGCATCGAGTGCAGCTGGGCGGAGAAGGACGAGGCCCTCTGCGTCCTCCTGGACAGCTCCCGGGTCACCCTGGGGCTGATCTTCACCAACACCAAGCGCAACGCCGACCAGCTGCGCACCACGCTGCTGGCGCGCGGCTACGACGTGACCGCCATCCACGGGGACCTCTCCCAGCACGAGCGGGACGAGGCCATGGCCCGCTTCCGCGGCTCCAGGGTGCGCTTCCTCATCGCCACCGACGTGGCCGCGCGCGGCATCGACATCGGCGAGATCAGCCACGTCATCAACTACGACGTGCCGGCCACCCCCGAGGACTACGTGCACCGGGTCGGCCGCACCGCCCGGGCCGGCCGGGACGGCGTCGCCCTGACCCTGATCACCCCGATCGAGATCCTCAAGATCCGGGACATCGAGCGCCACACCAAGCGCCTCATCGAGCACCACACCCTGGAAGACCTCCGCCAGCTGGCCGGCAGCGCGGCGGCACTGGTGGGCTGAGGCCAGAGCTTCCCCGGGCGCCCGTCTCGGGCGCCGCCCGGGCCGGGCGGCTGCAGACCCCTCGGACCCGGCCGCGCCCGGACCCATATACTGCGTCGAGCATTATGGCTGTCAGCACTATCAGCGTCCGCCACGACCTCACGGCCCTCGCCGTGCTGGCGGCGCTGGAGGAGCGGCAGGCCCACCCCTACCAGGTCTACCGGCAGCTCGTGAGCCGCCACCAGGACTACGCCAACCGCACCGCCCGCTCCGTCTACCACGCCGTCGAGCGGCTGGCGTCGGAGCAGCTGGCGGAGCCGGTCGAGACCTCGCGGGAGGGGCGCCGGCCGGAGCGCACCGTGTTCCGCATCACCGACTCGGGCCGGGAGCAGCTCCAGCACTGGCTGCTGGACCTGATCGGGGAGTCGGAGCCGGGCCAGCCCGGGTTCGGCGCCGCCCTGGCCCTGCTCGGCCACCTGGCTCAGGGCGACGCCAGCCGCGCCCTGGGCGTCCGGCTGGCCCGCCTGCGGGGCCTGGTGGCGGGCCTGGAGGCGGTCGTCTCCAGCCTCCGCGGGCAGTTCGGCCTACCGCGCCTCTTCCTGCTCGAGCGCGAGTACCAGCTGGCCGTTTGGCGGGCCGAGCGGGACTGGGTCGAGGGGCTGATCGCCGAGCTCGAGGAGGGCGAGCTGGGCGTGGACCAGGAGTGGCTGCGCCAGGAGGTGGGGGCCGAGGTCGTGGGCACCGTCCCCGAGGGCGCCGTCCTGGCCACCACCCCGGCCCGGGGGGCGCCGCGGCTCCGGGTCGAGCGGGGGGAGGGCGCATGACGCCGGCGGCGCCGGAGCCAGTGGTCGAGATCAGCGAGCTGCGGCGCGTCTTCAAGTCCAGGCGCGGCCCGGTGGAGGCGGTGGCGGGCATCGACCTGCAGGTCTTCCGGGGCGAGATCTTCGGCTTCCTGGGCCCCAACGGAGCGGGCAAGACCACCACCCTGCGGATGCTGGCGACGCTCCTGCCGCCCACCTCGGGCCGGGCCCTGATCGCGGGCCGGGACCTGCTCTCGGAGCCGGACCAGGTGCGCTGGCAGATCGGCTACGTGGGCCAGCAGGGGGGAGCGGACATGGAGATCACGGGGCGCTCCGAGCTGGTCTTCGAGGCCCGTCTCTACGGCATGGGCCGGGAGCAGGCTCGGCTGCGCTCGGAGGAGCTGATCCGCACCCTGGAGCTGGAGCCCTGCGCCGACCGCCGCATCAGCACCTACTCCGGGGGCCAGCGCCGCCGCCTCGACATCGCCGTGGGCCTGGTGCACCAGCCCCAGCTGCTCTTCCTGGACGAGCCCACCACCGGCCTCGACCCCCAGAGCCGGGCCCGGGTCTGGGACGAGGTTCGCTCGCTGCGCCGGGCCGGCACCACCGTCTTCCTCACCACCCACTACCTGGAGGAGGCGGACGCCCTCTGCGACCGCCTGGCCATCATCGACCACGGCCGCATCGTGGCCCGGGGCACGCCCGACGAGCTGAAGCGGGAGGTGGCCGGGGACCTGGTCACGGTGGGGCTGGAGGGGGACCCCGAGACCGCCCTCCGGCTGCTGCGGGAGCAGCCCTTCGTGCGCGAGGCCAGCGCCGAGGAGAGCTCGCTGCGGCTCTACGTGGAGCGGGGGGAGAGCGCGGCCCCGGAGATCCTGCGCCTGCTGGACCGTGAGGGCCTGGGCCTCACCACCATCTCCGTCAGCCGGCCCAGCCTGGACGACGTCTTCCTGCGTCAGACGGGCCGCTCGCTGCGCGAGCAGGCGGCCTAGGGGAGGCGGCGGTGAAGCTGGCGCGCGACACCTGGCTGGTCTTCCAGCGCTACTTCGGGATCTTCATCCACAACCCCGCCTGGGTGGCGGTGGGCGTCATCCAGCCCGCCCTCTACCTGCTCCTCTTCGCGCCCCTGCTGAAGTCGATCGCCGACGTGCCCGGCTTCCCCCACGGCGGCGCCTACAACGTCTTCGTGCCCGGCCTGCTGATCCAGCTCGGCCTCTTCGGCGCCTCCGGGGTCGGCTTCGGGCTCATCTCCGAGCTCCGCTTCGGGGTCATCGAGCGCCTCCGCGTGACCCCGGTCAGCCGCCTGGCCTTGCTCCTGGGGAGGGCGCTGCGAGACATCCTGACCCTGCTGCTCCAGTCCCTGATCCTGGTCCTGGTGGCGCTCCCCTTCGGGCTCAGCTTCCGCCCCCTGGGCATCCTCATCGCCCTCGGCCTGGTGGCCCTGATCGGGCTCATGGTGACGTCCATCTCCTACGCCCTGGCGCTCTGGCTCAAGGACGAGAACTCCTTCGCCCCCATCGTCTTCACCGCCAGCCTGCCCCTCCTGCTGCTCTCCGGCGTGCTCCTGCCCATGAGCCTGGCGCCGAGCTGGCTGCGCACCATCTCCACCCTCAACCCCCTCTCCCACGCCGTCTCCGCCAACCGCGAGGTCTTCCTCGGCCACCTGGCCAACGCCAACGTCTACCAGGGGGTGGCGATCATGGTGGTGCTGGCGGCGCTGGCCATCTGGTACGCGGCCCGCGCCTTCAGCCGCGCCATCGCCTGAGCCGTTGGCGCCGGGGCCAGGGGACCGCAGTGCCATGACACCTTCCTGGCCGGGGACGCGGCACGAAGCGAGAGAGGGGCCGGTACCGGCTCCCGCCTCCGGGCGCGATCAGTCGGAGGCGATCAGGACCTCGGGCCGGACCACGACCCGGGAGCGCAGCGAGTTGGCGACGTAACAGCCTCGGTGGGCCATCTCCACCAGGAGGAGCACCTTGCCCAGCTCGGAGCCGGCGGCGACCGTGATCCGGGGCCGGAGCAGGATCTCGGTGATCCCCACCGCCGGCTCCGGCATCACCGCCTCGGCCAGGTCCTCGTAGGCGGTGACCACCACGCGAGTCTTTGCGGCCAGGGCGAGGAACTCAAGCAGCTGGCAGGAGGACGCGGCCACCAGCAGCAGCTGCTCCGGGTTGGCGCGTCCCGCCCGACCACGGAAGGCGGTGTCGGCGGAGAGTCGGAGGGGCGCCTGAACGCCCTCCAGCTCCACCTCGTGGTCACGGTCGTAGCCCTCGTAGCCGGCGGCCGTGGAGCCGCTCCAGCGGCAGCGCACCGAGTAGCGGTGGACCCGGGACCCAGGGGTGCCCTCGAGGCCGGGCCGCCTCGCCGCTGGACGCCCGCTCACGGCCCTGGTCGGGGGCGATCCCGGATTGCTCAGGCCCGGCCGGCGGCCCGGGGGGCGGCGGCGCCCTCCCCCACGACCTGGAAGGCCTGGGGCACGGGGCCGCGCCAGCCCTCGGGGTGGAAGATCCGGGCCAGGATCTCGATGCCGTCCACCAGCCGGGGCCCGGGGCGGTTGAAGTACCAGGAGCCGTCGACGGCGAAGACGCGGCCCTGGCGCACCGCCGGGAGCTTGGACCAGCCCTTGAGCTTGGCCAGGGCCGGGGCCTGCTCCAGGGCGCGCTCCAGGCGGTAGCCGCAGGGCATCAGCACGATGACTTCGGGCTGGGCCGCGGCCAGCTCGGCGGGCTCGATGACCCGGGAGCGGGTCCCCGGCTCGCCCAGGGCATCGGTGCCGCCGGCCGCCTCCACCTGGTCCGGCACCCAGTGGCCGGCCACCATCAGGGGGTCGAGCCACTCCAGGCACGCCACCCGGGGCCGGCCCCGGCCTGCCACCGCGCCCCGGACCGCGTCCACCCGGGCCCAGAGGCCCCGAACCAGCTCCGCTGCCCGGGCCTGGGTGCCGGTCGCCTGCCCGACCTCCTCGATCGAGCGCATCACCTCGGCCAGGGAGGTGGGCTCCAGGGAGAGGACCGAGGGCCGCCCCGGGAGCAGCTTGGCCGCCTCCATCACCTGGGGATAGGCGACGGCGCAGACCGGGCACAGCTCCTGGGTCACGATGAGGTCCGGCCGGGCCCGCCCCAGCGCCTCCTGGTCCAGCCCGTAGAGGCTGCTGCCCTGGTGCAGCGCCTCGCGCACGTGGCGGTCCACCTCGGCGGGGGCGGCGGCCCGCAACTCCAGGTCGTCTCGGGTCAGGACCGGCTTGTACTCCGCCTGGGGAGGGAAGTCGCACTCGTGGGTGACCCCCACCAGGCTCGGGCCCAGGCCGAGCGCGAAGCAGATCTCAGTGGCGCTGGGCAGCAGCGAGACGATCCGCACCGGTTCTGCTCACCCCTCCTGGACGGCGGCGGCCTCGACTGGCTCCTCGGTCCGGCCCTCGGCCGGGACCAACGGCATGGTCAGGATAGGGACTTCGTTGCGCTTGGCCCAGGAGCCGACCCTGGTCTCGTGGGAGAAGAGCACCACCTGGGTGCCCTGGCTCAGCTCCCTCAGGCTGTCGAGCAGGGCCAGGCAGCGAGCATCGTCGGCGCTCACGGTGGGGTCGTCGAAGAAGAGCGGCACCGGCTCGCCCTCCGGCGACAGGGCCCGGGCCAGCACCATCCGGAGCGCCACGTAGAGCTGCTCGCGCGTCCCCTGGGAGAGGTCCCGGACCGCGATCTGGGCGCCGGAGTCCCCGCTGGAGACGTGCATGGCCAGGTCCTGGGGGTCGACCCAGGCCTGCTGGTAGCGCTGGCCGGTGATCGCCGGCAGCCAGTTGCGCAGGCCCTCCGCCAGCACCGGCGCCAGGTCCCGGTGGACCTTGCCCTCGGACTTCTCCAGCTCCGAGAGGGCCAGCTTCACCGCCGCCTCCGCCGCCTCCAGCCGCTGGACCTGCGCCTCCAGCTCCGCCACCCGCTCCTCGATCTGGGCCACGTCGCCCACCTGGGCCAGCTGCTGGTTGAGGCTGCCCTCCATCGGCAGCAGCTCCTCGCGGACGCGGTCGACATCGGCCCGGGCCCCGTCGTAGAGGCCGCGGAGCTCGTCGGCGGGCACGCCCTGGGGCAGGTCGGGCGGGACCGAGCACCGCGCCAGCTCCTCCTGGAGCTGCTTCAGCTGCTTGGCGATGGCCTTGGGCTCGCGGCCGGCCAGGCGCTCCGTGCGCCGGCCCTCCAGCTCCTTCCGCTGCTGGGCCGCGTCCTCGGCCTCGATGAGGCTGTGCAGGCGGCCGGCCAGCTCCTCGGCGAGCTTGACCGGGTCGTTGCCGCTGATGCCGACGCGCTTGGCGCGCGAGACCAGCTCCGCCTTGTAGCGCTCCGCCGTGGCGGCCCAGGTGGCGCGCTGCTGCGCCTCCTCTATGGCGGTGGGCAGCTGCTGCTCCAGCTGGCGCAGGTGGTCCAGCTCGGGAGGGGCGACGCCCAGCTCGGAGAGGCGCTTGCCGGCCTGGTCCCGCCCCGCCTCCACCTTGGCCCGGGCCTGGTTGGCCTTGGCCACCTCCGGGTCCCCGGCGCGCACCGCCCGGCGCAGCTGGGAGACGGAGGTGAAGCCGCCCGCCGCCAGCAGCAGCTTGATCCGCCGCTGCATGGTGAGGAAGAAGGTGGCGGTGATCACCAGGGCCACCAGCCCGCCGGCGACGTAGCCGATCCCGGACTGGCCGCTGGGGAGGGTGACCCCGCGCAGGATGAGGAGGATCCCGGCGATCCCGCCCACCAGGGCCAGGACGTCCGCGGTCCAGCGGTGCAGGGCGATCCGGCGCCGGTCCAGGAGGTCCAGGCGCCCGGGCGCGTCGGAGCGGTCGGGGAGCTCGGGCAGGGGCTCCTCCAGGGCCCGGATGAGGAAGGCCAGCTCGCCCGGCTGGGTCTTGCCCGCCAGCCCCTGGAGCTCGGCGTCGCCGCTGCCCGCCTCGTGGGCCTTGGCCTCCGCCTCCTGCCACTGCTTGGCCAGGGGGCGGACCCCAGTGGCCACGTCGCGGAGCATGGCTGGGTCCTTGGGCAGCTTGGGCGTGGGGATGGCCTCGATCTCGCGGTCCAGCCCCGAGATGGCCTCCTGGTCCTGCTCCAGCTCCGCCACCTGGGCCCCCTTCCAGTTGGCCTCGGCCTGGGCCGCCGCCTGCTCCAGGCGCCCGCGCTCGGAGCGGAGCTGCTCCACCCGGGCCAGCTCCTCGGCGAACTCGGAGTGCGCCCGGACCGCCTGCTCGCACTCGCCGCGCGCCGTGTCCAGGCCCCGGCGCGCGCCGTCCAGCGGCCGCTCGCGCGTGTGGTCGCCGCGGATGTGCTCGGTGCGCCACTTCGTTAGGAGATCGATGGCGGCGCGCGCCGTGCCGTCGCTGCCGGAGGTGGAGCTGGCCCGCTGCAGGTCGTCCTGGAGCGAGCCACCGCTGAGGCTCAGGATCTGGTCCTGGGCCACGGTGGAGACGGCGAGGAAGGCGTCCCGGCTCATGCCCAGCTTGACCGAGACGTCCACGGCCCGGCCCCGGCGGAACTCGTCGGTGACGTCGCCCCCCCGGACGAGGTCGAAGACGTGGCAGTTGTCGGGGTCGTCGAGGTCGCGGACGAAGCGGTAGCGGCCGCCCTGCAGCTCCACCTCGGTCTCCACCAGGAACTGCTTGCCCTGCCAGGGGCGGAAGCGGCGGATGACCTCCTCCGTCTCCTTCAGCTGGCGGCCGCGGGAGTTCAGGACCAGGCCGCAGAGGCCCACCCGGAGGGCGGTGTGGAGGGTGCTCTTGCCGGACTCGTTGGGGCCCCCGATGAGGGTCAGGTGCTCGTCCAGCTTGAAGCGCCCACTGAGGGCGCCGAAGCTCTGCATCCGGACCGCCAGGACCCTCATCGGCGGTCCTCCGGGAGCGCTGCGGGGCGGCTCACAGGATGCTCGGCTCCAGCCCCCGGAGCGCCTCCAGGCCGGCCCGGAGCGCGGCCTGCACCAGCTCCGAGTCGCGGTCCGGGCGGTCCATCAGGTTGCGGTAGAACTCGCCCCTTATGTCCGGCGAGCGCCGCAGCGTGTCCGGGTCCAGGGCGGGGCGGGTGGCGAAGACGACCTCGACGCAGCGGCCTCCCTCACGGAGGCGGTCGGCCAGCCCGCTGCGGCTGATCTGGAGGCCGAGGTCCAGCTCGCCCACCAGGTGGAGCCGGGCACCGCTGTTCTCGCCTCCCGGCAGGACGGCCTGGCAGCGGCTCACCAGGGCCTCCGAGTTGGTGCAGCCGGTGACCTCGACCTGGACCTCGCTGAGGCTGTAGGTGCTGAGCTTGTGGATCTTGACAACCGGCACCTCTGGCTCCAGGTCCACCTCCGCCGCGCCGCGCTCGCCGAGCTCGCCGAAGGTGAGCGGCTCGGGGTTGCCGGGGTAGACCAGGCGCTCCGTCACGCGCGGGGTGTGGAAGTGGCCGAGGAGGCCGAAGCGGAAGCCGGCCTGGGCCAGCTCGGCCTCGTCGAAGGGGGCATGGTCCTCCTTGCCCTCGCCCTGGAAGTTCAGCTGGCCCCGCTCGGAGCCGTGGAAGAGGGCGATCGCCGGGGTCCCCTCGGGGACCCGGAAGCCGGCCAGCAGGTTGCCCGTGCCCTTGGGCTTGGTGTGGGCGATGCCGAAGATGCGCAGTCCCTCCAGCTCGAAGGGGGTGAACTCGCCCTCGCGGAAGACGTGCACGTTCTCCGGCCACCCCTGGGTGGCGTAGGGGGAGGCGTCGTGGAAGTAGTCGTGGTTGCCCGGGGCCAGGAGCACGGGGCAGGGGAGCTGCGCCAGCTGCTCGGCAATGAAGCTGGAGGTGTCCTGGCGGGTGCGCTGGTCCTCGAAGAGGTCGCCCCCGCAGGTGAGCGCGTCCACCTTCAGCTCGCCGGCCAGCCGGACCAGGTTGGAGAACGTCTGGCGCAGCGCCGCCCGGCGCTTGTCCGCCACATCCGCTCCCAGGCCGGTGAATGAAGTGTCGAGATGGATGTCGGCGCAGTGGAGCACTCGCATCGCGGGAAATATGCACCAAGCGGTGCCCTGGGGGGAATGCCAGTGACATTCACGTGACACGTACACTCAGCTTCGTGCCACCCATCCTCCCGCCGGGGCCGGTGGACGTCGCCCAGCGCGTCGTGCTGCGGCGCACCAGCCGCCTGGCCCCACACTTCCTCAGCCAGGTGGTGCGCAAGCGCCTCGTCGGGCACCAGCTGGAGGCCGGCGAGCGCATCCTCTTCTTCCAGGTCGCCTTCACCGTGCCCACGGGCCTGGTCGAGGTCACCGACAGCACCAGCATCGAGTTCCTTGATTGAGACCGCGGCGGGCGCCCCCTCGCTGCAGGCGAGGGAGCTGAGCCGCCGCTTCGGCAACGGCCGCGGCGTCGGGCCGGTGACCCTGCAGGTGGCCCCGGGCGAGGTCCAGGCCATCGTCGGGCCCAACGGCAGCGGCAAGACGACGCTGCTGCGCTGCCTGGCCACGCGCTCGCGCCCCAGCTCCGGGGAGCTCATCTGGTTCGGCTCCCCGGACCCAAGGGCGGCCCGGCACCGCCTGGCGGTCGTCTTCGACGCCACCGCCCACGCCGACGAGCTCAGCAGCTGGGACAACCTCTCCTTCTTCGCCACCGCGAGGGGCGTCCCTCCCGAGCTCTGGGAGCCGGCCCTGCGCCAGTCCCCGGTGCTGGAGGTGGCCGACGACCCCATCTCCCGGCTCTCCTACGGCATGCGCCGCCGGGTGCTGCTGGACGAGGCCCTGGTGGGCTCCCCCCAGCTCCTGCTCCTGGACGAGCCGACCCTGGGGCTGGACGTGAGCGCCCGCCAGTGGCTGGTGGAGTCGCTGCGCGGGCGCGCCCGGGAGGGGCTGGCCAGCTGCGTCTCCACCAACGACACCGACTTCGTGGAGCAGGTCGCGACCAGGGTCTGCTTCCTGCTCGAGGGAAGGGTGCTGCGCAACGCCCCGCTCCAGGAGCTGCTGGCGGAGCTGGGCGGCACCCGCGAGATCCGCATCTCCTACCGCGGCCCGTCGCCCCGGGAGCGGCTGCTCCGCGTCGAGGGGGTGGAGCAGGCCAGCGAGACGGAGGGTGGCCTGCTGGTCCTGGCCCGCCAGCGCGAGGGCCTGTTGGCCGCCCTGCTGGCCGCCCTCGGCGAGCTGGACCGCAGCCTCCTCGACCTCACCGTCCGCGACCCCGGCCTCGCCGACTGCTTCCTCCGCCTCAGCGGCAGGGCGCTCGATGGCTGAGCGGGCGAGCGCCGCCCCCAGCGCCAGCGCCACCCTCGGGGCCGCCCGGAGGAGGACCCGCCTCTGGCAGCTGGAGCTGCGCGCCGACCTGGCCCGGCGCCGGGCGCTGGCGATCAAGCTCGCCTTCCCCCTGGTCCTGGTCATTCCCCTCATCACCACCGGGGCGCCGCCCTTCTTTGCCGGCATGCTCCTCACCGTCCTGGTGGCCATGATCGGCACGGTGGGGACCGGGGTCACCGTGACCCGGGCCCGGGGCTCCGGCTGGCTGGAGCGACTCGCCGTCCTGCCCCTGCCGGCCTGGCGCGTCGGCCTGGAGATCTTTCTCGCCAGCTGGCTGGTGGACTGCCTCCAGGGGACGCTGGTGGTGGCCCTCATCGCCATCACCCAGCGCCCCGACCCGGCCACGCTCCTCACCACCTGGCTCCTGGTGCTGGCCGCTCTGGCCTTCTCCGGCGCCATCGGGCTGGCCATCGCCGCCCTCACCGACCACCCGGGCGAGGCCATGCTCTACCTGGCCGTGGTGCTGGCCCCCACCCTCTTCCTGGCCGGCATCTTCACCGGCGTGCCGGCCTCCGGCTTCCGCTACTGGACGGCCCAGGTGCTCCCCTACAGCTACCTCCACGAGGGCTTCCAGCTGCTGCTGGGAGGGAACCCGCCCTACGGCGACCCGCTCAGCTTCCTCATCGCGGCGGTCGTCTTCCTGGCCCTGGGGCTCGGAGCCAGCGCCAGCCTCGGCCGCTCCGTACTGAGCCGGGGCGCCTGACCCGAGCTGGAGGTGGGGCGGGCGGGCGGGCGGTAGCTCTAGCCCGTCAGCTGCGGTGCAGCGAGCGGTCCCGGCGCCAGACCCAGAGCCCCGCCAGCCCGATCCCGAAGCCGAGCGCTACCAGGACGGCGCTGAGGCCGAGGTCCAGATCCGCTCCGGTGTCGGGCGTGTGCGCCGCCAGGACACCGCCCGCCGGAGTGCCGGAGGGCGAGGGGCTGGAGGTGCTGGCCCCGAGCCCGCCGCCGGTCGGCGTCACGCTGGGACTCGGGCTGGGACTGTTGCCGCTGGTCGGGGCGCCGCTCGGCGAACCGGTGGGCGTCGCGCAGGGGCTGTGCTTGGGGGTGGGCTTCGGGCTTGAGCTCCAACTGGCCGACGGCTTTGGGGTCAGACTCTCGCTCGCCGAGGGCTGGGGCGTTGCAGTGCTGCTGGGTGTCGGGTGCGGCGTCGGGCTCACGCTAGACGTCGGGCTGGGGCTCTTGCCTCCGCTCGGGGTCCCGGTTGGAGTCGGACACGGGGTGCAGATGCTGGTGGGCGCGCCGCTCGGGCTTCCGGTCGGGCTCGCAGTCCAACTGGGGCTCGGAGACGGCGACGAGCCACCGCTGGGCGATGGGGATGGTGTGGGGCACTTGCCGCTGAAGGTGGCGCTGAGCAGCACCGTCGCCGCGCCGCCCTGGTAGGCGTTGCCGGACTGGAGCGGCAGATGCCACTTGACTTGGATGACGGCGGCGTAGCCCTGGTGCACGGTCCCCTTGGTCAGCAACTGGTCCCGGTCCGAGCTCCGGCAATAGTTGGCGTTGGGGTAGGCCGCGTCACAGAGGACCGTGCCGATCCCGTAGCGCTCGCCGCTGTAGACGTTGCTGAGGCTCACTTGGAGGCCGCTGGCGGTCTGGCCGTCCAACAAGGCCTCGGTGCCGAGCCCCACGCCGAGCTGGGTCCCACTGGCATGCGAGTCCGTGCTCACGCTGAGAGCGGCGTAGGCGGGGGCGTTGCCCCGGCTCTGGGGCTCGCGGAAGGTGATCTGGCAAGAGCCCGAATCACCCGGGGCAATCTGGGTCGGGAAATGGGTGCAGCCGGGTATCGAGAGGCCGACCCCGGCCGCGACCGGCGTGACCGCAGCCACGCCCACGGCCACGCCGACGGTCAGGAACAGGGCTCCGAGGAAGCCGAGTGCCGGACCTGCCAGTGGGCGGCGTCGGGGCCGGGAGGCGGACACCCTCAACCCACCCTGCCTCACGGGACCAATCTCCCCGCGGAGCCCCCCGCAGGGATCTCCCCGCCCCTTCCGTTCGCCAATCGAAGTACCCCCCTCTCCAGAGCCGCGCTTCCCGCCATTCTAGTGCCCCGGTGAAGTGGGGTCCAGACTTGCGGTCGGAAAGAGCGCCGCGGGCAGCCCGTGATGCGACGTGGGGCCGGGCCGAGATGACTCGAGCGCGCGAGAGCGGCCAGGGAGCGCCTCCCCCTCATCATCTCTATGCGGTCGCGCGCTGGCAGCAGCCTCATCGTGAGCAACTCCACGCCCATCGGGGGCCGGCGGGCCGATGCCCGCCCGCCCCTTCAGAGACGATCCCTAGAGGCCGGTCAGCTCCAGCTGGTCGGCTTGCCGGCGTAGTTCTGCTGGCAGTAGGGCTCGGAAAGGTCGAGTGGTGGCGAGTAGGTCTCGGCGGTGCAGCTCGTGTTGTTCCGCGCCTGCACGGCCGTCGCGCTCACGCTGACGGTCACAGTGCCGCCCTGGACCGCGTTCCCGTCAGTGAGGGGAACGTAGATCACCAGATAGATGTCCTCTGAGTCGCCCGCCTGCCAGTAGTTCCAGTAGCTGTCGATGTCGTTCAGATTGCGGGGGCCAGTCAGAAGGCTTGGTGTGGTGCTGGTGTATGTGCAGGTGTTCTGTGTCGCCGTCGTGTCAGGGTAGTTGGTGCATGCGACCCCGCTGGTGGGATTCATGTTGACGAATTCGTTGGGCTCGGTGTCGTTGTTATAGCCATCAGAAGCCAGCAGCGCTGTTGCGCCCGATCCGCCTCCGTTCCAGATGGGCTCCGTGCCGCCGCCCGAGGCGCAGAGGTCCTGGATCGCGGTGCTGGCACCGCCCGGAGCCGTCCCGTTGGCGTTGCACGCCGCGGTCGCGGTGATCGAATAGTTGAGCCCGATCCAGGCGTCCAGGGTCCCCTGGTACTCGATGTCGTAGTAGCCACCGACACCGTAGCTGGCCGGATAGTCCGTGCTTCCGGAAAGGGTGGAGTAGGCAGAGTTGCAGTCGAGCCCAGTGCTCGCCTCCGCACCCCCCAGCCCACAGTAGAAGTCGCCGGGGGCGAGATACCCGTCCGTGATCACGGCGTCCTCGCTTGTGCCCTGCGTCGCGACTACTGTCCCGACGTCGAAGGTCTGGTTCAGCGGTGTCGTCGTGCTGGTGAAGAGGGCGAAGCTGGCCCCGATGGCGAGGCTGGCGATCGCGCCAACACCAACGACGCCTGCGAGCACCAGCCCGAGGCGCTTGGTGAATAGGTTCATCCGATGTCCCCCTTTGGTAGATTCCAGATCGATTCCCGGGTGCCACGCCTGCAGATCCCGGACCGCATACGCCGCTGTTCACTTAGAGCGATACCTGCCTCCTCTCTTTCCTGGTCTGCACCGATACGATGTGTTGAGCCGCCCACTATGGGTGGGCCGTGTCGTCCACTTGAGTCCCTCTCCGCCGCCGGGCGTCCTCCTCGCCGAGACGGACCCAGCGCCTCTTGATCTCACCGCCCACAAGGAGGACGACCGGGATCATGATCAGCACGACGAAGGTCACGGGCTGATGCAGAGTGCCTACCACGTACCCGCCGTAGGGGATCTGTCTCTGATAGACGCCGATGATCGCACTCGGCTGCACCAGGGCCACGTCCGGGCTGTCGTTCGCGTCCCCCTTGGTCCGGTAGGAAACGGTGCTCGTCCCCTGCGTGCCGGCAGAGCGGACCACAGCGTAGATCCGGTGGGTTATCACCAAACCGGCCCGCACGCCGGGGGCGGGGGCGGAGTTGAACGTGATGATCTGCCCCTTGTGCAGGTCTTCTGCCTCGTCCAGGCTGATGTGGCGGTCGATGATCAGGTCGCCAGTGTTGACGGCCGGCGCCATCGAGCCACTCGCCACGGAGTAGATGGGCTGGCCGAGGAAGGTTGTCTGACCGTCGGGGCCGTTGCGGATGGCGATCGCCAGGAAGACGGCTACCGCCGCCAGGACCACGACGATCGCGCTAAGGAGCACCTCCATCGTCCGGACGAACCGACGTCGCCGGCGACGGACCGGCGGGTTCGCCGCCGCAGTCCCCATCAGCATCTCCCCTCGACCGAGGCCTCGGGGCGGTCGATGCGAAGGCGGGCTCGGAAGCGTCGGGGGGCGCGGGCGGCGGAGATGCAGTCGGCGGCGATGCTGAGGCCGGCTGGCTCTGCGAGGTCAGACTCCTGCAGGGAGCGGCCGTAGTGGACTCCCGGTATCAGCAGCGATCGATGACCCGCAGACCCCGTCCGCGCCAGGAGGCCGGATTCCGTGTTCCTACGCCCTCCGTTGGGCCTGCTCGGCCGCCAGCTCGCGCCAGCGTCGGTCGGCGGAAAGCCGCGAGGCTGAACCCCCAACGACTCCCCCCAGCCCGGCCGCGGCACATCCGTCGCCCCTCGCCGAGTGGGACGCGCCGAGCTCACCCCCGATGTCCGCACCCTTGTCCCCCCGACCGTGTCCGCCACGCGCCGCACCTCTCCTCAGCTCCTGTGCCAGGTGTCGGACGGCCCGTGAACAAGCGCCCGTTGCCGCAGCCCCCGGCGAGCCGGTTGGGGCTGGCAGCCACCAGGCTGCCAGCCCCGCCGCGCAGCAGCCGGCTCGGCGCTCGGCCGAGCCGTTGCCTAACCCGCGGTGATGGATTGACCGTTGTACTGGATGTCCGTGAGTGTCGTGGTGTACGGGGCTGGCGCGCTAGTGTCGGCAACGATGTTGACGCTGGTCACGTCGTTCTCGTAGGTCGGGCAGTTGGTCGCGATGGCGTTCACCGCGTCTGAATAGTCGAACGTGGTGCCACCACTAACCGAGCCACAGTTGTTCACGTTCCAAGTGCCGTCCGGGTATCCGAACAGGTAGGGGCCAGCTGTGATCGACGGTCCCAGCTGGATGTACCAGCGGGGAGTGCCAGACGCGTAGTACGACGCGTCGAAGCTTGGCGCGTCCGCCGGAAGAGAGGACCCTACGTTGTTCAGGGTCAGGCCCGCGTTGCAGCCGTCGCCCGCTGCCACGGCGAGGTCGACGGCGGTGTCATCGGAGTTCCACCCAGCCGACGAACCAGTGCAAGTGCTGAAGAAGGTCACGTCCACGGCCGCCGTCTGGGACCAGGAGGCGGGACCGGGATCGGTGCAATCCTCATTGGTTCCCGAGTCGGCAACGCCCGTCGAGAGCTCCCCGTTGTTGGAGCACTGGACCGCCTCGAACGTGACGGTCAGGGTGACGGCCGTGCCCTGGTAAGAGTTGTCGGCGTTGGGCGATAGGGTGTATCCGAGGGTGGCCGTGTACGGTGGCGTGCCGCTGTAGGTCTGGCCGATGAGGACCGGCGTCGTCGCTGAGGCGGGATCGCCGTTGATCGTGAGGGTCAGCCCGCTCAGCAGGCCGGTGTCGTCGGAGCTGTTGAGCACCGCCCCGATGTAGGCGGGAAGGGAACCGTCGTAGTCGACCGAGAAGTCGCAGGTTCCGCTGTCCCCAGGCTCCATGTTAGTCACGTCCGTCGTGCACGACGCCGAGGTGGGGTTGTCGAGCTTCACCGTCCCCGCGGTGAAGGTCTGGGAGCTGGGGGAGCTGCTGCTGGTGAAGAGGGCGAAGGTGGTGCCGGCGACCAGCACCGCGATGGCGCCGACGCCGATCACGCTCGCGAGCACCAGCCCGAAGCGCTTGGTCACAAGGTTCATCGATCGTGTTCTCCGTTCGTCGAATAAGTTCAGATGATGCGTCGCTGTTCGCCTAGTTCAGGTCACGCCATCCACTCCCCCCTCTCCCATGCTCCAGCCATCGATTGCGACGGTTCACTGGTTCTGCCCGGCACCTTGCGCGCGGGCACGCCGCGCCATCTCCCGGTCCCCGAGGTCCATCCACTTGCGCCGCACCAGCTCCTCGGCGATGTAGAGGATGGGGATCATCACCAGGACGATGAAGGTCACCGGCTGGTGCAGGGTCGAGAGCACGTAGGCCCCGAAGGGAACGCGCGTGCCCGTGTAGAGGCCCAGCACTGCCGAGGAAGGCACCGTCGAGACGTCGGGGCTGTTGTTGGCGTCCCCCTTGGTCCGGTAGGCGACCACCGGAGCCCCGGTGGCGGACTCCTCGTGGACCACGGCGTAGATCCGGTGGGTGATCACCAGGCCGCCGGTCGAGGAGTTGGCCGCGGCCTGGAAGGTGATGATCTGGCCCTTGTGCAGCTCGGCCGCCTGGGCCGAGGTGAGGGTCTGGTCGATGATGAGGTCCCCGGTGCGGATGGTCGGGCTCATCGACCCGCTCATGACCGAGTAGGCGGGCCTGCCCAGCAGCGTTGTCTCCCCGTTGGCGGGGTGCCGCACCGCTGCCGCCAGGAAGACCGCCAGCGCCAGCAGCAGGAGGGCCACGGCCAGCACCACCCGGGCCAGGATGCGGAGCACCAGCGGGCGCTTGTGAGGGGCGCTCAGCCCATCCTCCCAGGGCTTCACCCGCCGTCCCCGGGGCTGTCCGTGGCGGACGGCGTCGGGCTGGGCGTGGTCGTGGGAGTGGGCGAGGGCGTGTCCGAGGGCGAGGCGCTCGGCGTCGCAGCCGGGGTCGGCGTCGAGTCGGGCGTCTGGAGCGGCGTCGGCGTGGCCGTCGCCGCTGGTGAGGCCGGGGGGTCAGATGGGCTGGTGGTGGGGTCGCTCGAGGTCGGGTCGGCGCTGGGCCCGCCGACGAAGGTCTGGGATCCGCCGGGGCTGCTGGCCACAAAGAGCGCGTGCGTGGGGGCGACCGCCGCGTCGAAAACCAGGATCGGCGCCGCGATGAGCAGCACCAGGGCCAGGAAGAGACGGACGCCGGGCGGTCTCCACTGCCAGCGTAATCGTCCCTGGCTGCTGCGCGGCCGGGTCGGGTCCGCCAGGGGGTCCCCCGTCTCGGAACGCACCCCCCGGTACCAGGGTCTCTCGCACCCCCCCGCTGGTTCCCCGTCGCTCCGAGGAACGGAACGGCGCCTGGCCCGGGGCCAGAAGCTCGTCCTCGCAGTAAGCCGCACCCACGCTCCTCTCGTCGTCAGCCGCATCGCCAGGCGGCCCGGCCACCTGGGCCGAGTTTACCCCGGCTGAACAGACCCCACCAGAAAACTCAAGGTCTCGTGACTAAGCTTGACGATTCTGTCACGAGCGACTGAAGGACGTGTGACACGACTTTGTTGCGGGCGCCGGCCGCTCCTCGGCGGCGGGGTCGGTGACGCCTCTGGCGGGGGGCGTTCGGCGCCGCGCACTCCGACGAACCGCGGTGTTCGGCCCGCTCTCCGGAACAGTCGGCCCCTCTCAGCGCCCCGTTCGCTCAGCCGCAGTGCGTCCCCACGACGAAGATCGCCACCACGGCGATGAGGTTGAAGCAGCCGTGCAGGACCATGCCCGGCACCAGCGAGCGGGAGCGCTCGTACACGAGGGCCAGGGCCACGCCGGCGACGAAGAGGGAGGGAAAGAGGAGCAGGATCGAGCCGCCCACTGAGAGGGAGTGGGCGAGCCCGAAGATGGCGGCGCTCAGGAGCACGGAGAGCACCACCCCCATGCGCGCCCTGAGCCCGCCGTAGATGAAGCCGCGGAAGACGATCTCCTCCACCACGGGAGCGACCACGGCGATGGAGATCACGGCCAGGTAGGGCTCGGCGCCGAAGGCCTGGGAGATGTCGCACTCCTGGGGGTTCTTCATGCCCCCCAGGGCGGGTGAGAGGAGGGCCGAGATGATAGTGGCGACGATCTGCAGCCCGATCGCCGCCGGCGGCATCAGGATCACCACCCAGACGGGGAAGCGCCGCAGCCCGAGTCGGGCCCAGGCCCGGCCGGCACGGCGCCCGGCGAAGAAGAGAACGATGAGGAGCAGGACCCCGTAGAAGGTGACGGTGGTCGCGAAGTTGAAGTAGGAGAGCAGCAGGCCGCCCTTGAGGGAGCGGACCACGCCCGCCTGGTGCAGCCCCAGCACCACCAGGGTGGGGACGAGGAAGGCGAGGATGATCCCGGGGACGGCGATGAGGAGTGCCAGCAGGAGCTGGCGGAGACCCCAGTTGACCTCCGACCCGGCGGCCGGCTCGGAGGGCGTGGCCTCGATCAGCGCCGCTCTCTCCGCTCCGGGCCCAGGGGGTCCGCGCTGGCCGGGGGCGGGGCCGAAGGCGGGGGCGGGGCGCTGCCCACCCAGGGGATGGACTGGCGCTCCGAGAAGCTGCGCCGGATGGTCGGCTCCGGCCCCTCCGGCGGCCGCTCCGGCTCCGGGTGCCGGGCCCGGGGACGGGGCAGCGGGCTGGGCGAGGTGCGGAGCCAGAGCACGGCCAGCCCGGCCAGCAGCAGGACGTAGACGAGGGCCACCAGCCAGGAGCTCTCCAGCAGGCCCACGGCGGCGGCCGCCACCAGCTGCAGCCCGAGGCCCCAGGAGACCATCACCGGCGCCCCGGCCAGGCGCCAGCGGGGCAGGGCCACGCCCACCGCCCCGCGCAGGATGAGGGCGTCCCCGCCCAGCCCCAGGACGGTGCCGATGAAGGCGAGGGCGAAGTCCAGCGGCCCCTGGGGGGCTCCGAGGTGGGCGATGGCGCCGCCCAGGGCGAGGATGGCGAGCAGGTTGAAGAGGGCCGAGAGGGCGGAGACCAGCCCCAGGGCCAGGGCCAGGCGCACCTGCCACTCCGAGCTGGCAGCGCTGCCCGGGGCCGACGAGGGCCGCTCCCGGGGAGCGCTGCTCCGCTGCCGGCGGGGCTGGTCCAAGGTACGGCTCAGTGCCACGCGGCGGTCCCGGCGGCCGGCCTCAACTGGGGCACGGCAACATCATGCACGAAGCCGGGCGGAACGGCTCCCCGGCGCGCCTTAGGGGAATCGCCGCGGAGGGCGGCGGGAGGGCCCTCAGGGGGGACGCCGGGAGGCCTCTCGGACTCCCGTTCCAGGGCCGGTTCCGAATTCACGCCCCGCCTATAATCGCTGCCATGCCAGCCCCGGGCGGCGGCTCCGGACCGGGGGCGAAGCCGCTGCTGCCACAGATCCGCTGCGCCGCCGACTGCCGCCGGCTCTCCCACGAGGAGTGCCGCCAGCTGGCGGGCGAGATCCGGGACTTCCTGGTCGAGCGCGTCTCCCGCACCGGCGGCCACCTCGGCCCCAACCTCGGCGTGGTCGAGCTCACCCTGGCCCTGCACCGCGTCTACGACAGCCCCCGCGACCAGATCGTCTTCGACACCGGGCACCAGGCCTACGTGCACAAGATCCTCACCGGGCGCGCCGACCAGTTCCCCACCCTGCGCCAGTCGGGGGGGCTCTCCGGCTACCCCAGCCGGCGCGAGTCGCCCCACGACCTGGTCGAGAACAGCCACGCCTCCACCGGGCTCAGCTACGCCCTGGGCCTGGCCCAGGCCCGGCGCCGCCGCGCCGACCCGGGCCGGGTGGTGGTGGTGGTGGGCGACGGCTCCCTCACCGGGGGCATGGCCTACGAGGCGCTCAACAACATCGGCGCCCTCCGCCCCGACCTCACCATCGTCCTCAACGACAACGGGCGCTCCTACGCCCCCACCGTGGGCGGCCTGGCGGAGCACTTCGCCCGGCTCCGGCTCGACCCCCGCTACGAGGCGGCCAAGTCCGGCATCGGCGACTTCCTCAGCTCCATCCCGGCCGTGGGCGAGCCGGCCCACGAGATGGCCCGGCGGCTCAAGACGGGGATGAAGCAGCTGGTCAGCCCCCACGTCTTCTTCGAGGACCTGGGCATCAAGTACTCCGGCCCCATCGACGGCCACGACCAGCGCTCCATCGAGAGCGCCCTCTCCCTGGCCAACCGGCTGCCGGGCCCGGTCGTGGTCCACGTGGTGACGGAGAAGGGCCACGGCTTCTCCTTCGCCGAGGCCGACGAGGTGGACAAGTTCCACGGCGTCTCCTCCTTCGACATCAGCACCGGCAAGCTCAGCTCCGCCAACAGCGTCAGCTACACCGACGTCTTCGAGGACGTGCTCCTGGAGCTGGCCGAGGAGGACCCGCGGCTGGTCGCCATCACCGCCGCCATGGCCTCCTCCACCGGGCTGCTCAAGTTCGCCGCCCGCTTCCCCGAGCGCTTCTACGACGTCGGCATCGCGGAGCAGCACGCGGTCACCTTCGCCGCCGGGCTGGCCATGGGCGGGATGCACCCGGTGGTCTGCATCTACTCCACCTTCCTGCAGCGGGCCTTCGACCAGGTGATGTGCGACGTGGGCCTGCACAACCTGCCGGTGACCTTCGTCCTCGACCGCTCCGGGGTGACCGGGCCCGACGGCAGCTCTCACCACGGCATGTTCGACCTCAGCTACCTGCGCCTGGTGCCCAACATGGTGGTCTCCACGCCCCGGGACGGGGCCGAGCTGGGCCGGCTGGTGGCGACCGGGGTGCGGCACCAGGGCCCCTTCGCCGTCCGCTACCCGCGGGGCCCGGTGGCGGAGCGCGTGGCCGACGTGCGCCCGCTCCCCCACCTGGACTGGGAGCCGGTGCGGGAGGGCGGCGGCGACGTGCTCATCTGCGCCGCCGGCAAGATGGTGGCGGTGGCCGAGAACGCCGCCGAGCTGCTCTCCGACTCCGGCTTCGGCGCCAGCGTCGTCAACGCCCGCTTCATCAAGCCCACCGACCCCCGCCTGGCGGCCTGGGCGAGGGCCCACCGGGCCCTGGTCACGGTCGAGGACAACAGCGTCCGCGGCGGCCTCGGGGCCTCGGTGCTGGAGTTCCTCGCCGAGCACTCCATCTCCGTCCCCCTGCGCCAGGTGGCGCTCCCGGACCGCTTCCTCGGACACGGCGCCCAGGCCGAGCTCCTGGCCGAGTACGGCCTCACCGCCGAGGGCGTCGCCGAGGCCGCCCTGGCGGCCCTGGAACCAGCGCTCGAGAAGGGCTCCGACACGGCGCGCGCCGTTGGCTGAGGAGGGGGCGGGGGAGCCGCAGCGGACCGCCGACAACCTCCCCGAGCTGCTGGCGGAGGTGGTGCGCGACCAGTTCCAGGCCCACCCCGCGCTGGCCCGGAGCAACGGCGACCACAGCCGCGACGGCGAGGTGGCCGAGCCGGCCGCCCTCTCCCGCCCCCGGCGCGTGGGGCGGCTCCGGGAGCTGGAGGCGCGCCTGGGCCGGGCCGGGGCGGGCGCCGACCCGGGCCTGCGGCTGGACCTCGACATGGCCCGCGGCATCGTGGCCGGGGAGCTCTTCGAGCTGGAGGTGCGCCGCCGCCCCTTCACCGACCCCACCGTGCTCCTGGACAGCGAGTCGCCCCTCGACGTCGGCTCCTACCTGCTCCGCGACTACGCCCCCCTGGAGGAGCGGGTGGTCCCGCTCTGCTCCCAGCTGGAGCAGTCCCGGGACTGGGTGGAGGCGGCCCTGGGGGAGCTGGAACCGAGCCTGGGCCGTCCCCTCCTGGAGCTGGCCCGCCAGGGCGCGGACGGGCAGCGCAGCTTCCTCCGTGAGGACGTCCGAGCGGTCCTGGGCAGCCTCCCGCAGGGCCAGCTGAGGCGCCGCCTGGAGGCGGCGCTGGAGAGCGGGGAGGCGGCCCTGGACCGGGTCCAGGAGGGGCTCGACGAGCGCCTCCCGGAGGCCAACCAGAGCTTCGCCCTGGGCGCAGCCGGGCTGGAGCGGATGCTGGAGGTCCAGGAGGGCCTGCGGCGCACCGTGGCCGAGATGCGCATCGAGATCGACGCCGAGCTCGAGTCCCTCTCCGAGCAGCGGGACCGGCTCCTCGCCGAGCACTTCCCGGGCAAGTCGGTCGAGGAGGTGCGCCGGGCCCAGGAGGCGGACCACTTCACCAGGGAGCGGCTGCTGCCCTCGACCGCCGACCTGGTGGAGGAGCTGGGCCAGTTCGTGGAGCGGCACGGCGAGGTGCCGATCCCAGACGGCCCCCGCTGCCAGGTCTGCGCCAGCCCCGGCTTCCTCAGCGCCTGGGTCAGCGCCGCCTACGAGGGGGCGGGCCTGCTGGAGCAGACCGAGCTGCCCTGCCTCTACTACGTGACCACGCCGCAGACCAGCTGGCCCCCGGAGGAGGCGGAGGAGTGGCTCCGCTACATGAACCGGCCGACGCTGAAGAACACCACCGTCCACGAGGTCTTCCCCGGCCACCACGTGCAGTACCTCTACTCCCGGTCGATCCGCTCCGACCTGCGCCGCTTCTTCTGGACCCCGGGCTTCGGCGAGGGCTGGGCCCACTACGCCGAGCAGCTCCTGGTGGAGGCGGGACTGGCCGACGGCGACCCCATGCTGGAGCTGTCCCAGAACGAGGACGCCCTGCTCCGCGCCTGCCGCTACCGGACCACCCTGGGGCTGCACGCCGAGGGCTGGCAGGTGGAGGACGGCACCCGGCTCTTCATGGAGCGGATCGGGATGGAGGAGCTGCCCGCCCACCGCGAGGCGGCGCGGGGCACCTTCGACCCCCTCTACCTCGTCTACACCATGGGCAAGCTGCGCATCCTCAGCTGGCGCGAGCGCTGGCTGCGGGAGGGGAGGGGCGACCTGCGCTCCTTCCACCGCCACATCCTCTCTGCCGGCAGCCCCCCGCTGGCGGCGCTGGAGCGCTGGCTGCAGTCGACGTGAGTTGATGTCGGTCAGGCAGCGCGCGCTGCTGGTGCTGACCGGCGCCAACATCCTCTGGGCGGGCTCCTACGTGGCCGGCAAGGCGGCCCTGGCCCACTGGCCCTTCGCCAGCGTCAACATGCTCCGCTTCAGCATCGCCGCCCTGGTGCTACTGCCGGTGGTCCTGGCCCAGCGGCGCCAGCTCCCCCGGGGTCGCTCGGACCGACTCCGCCTGGTCGCCATGTGCTGCCTCGGCTTCGTCGGCAACAAGGCGCTGGAGTACTGGGGGCTGAGCCTCACCAGCGCCAGCGACACGGCCCTCCTGATCGCCGCCGAGGCCCTGGCCACGGTCCTGCTCAGCGCCCTCTTCCTGCGCGAGCGCATCGGCCAGCTGGAGACGCTGGGGCTCCTCCTCGGCGGCCTCGGCGTCTACCTGGTGGTGGAGGGCGGGCTGCGCTCCCCCGGCCTCCTGGCCGGCACCCGCTCCCTGGGCAACCTGCTGGTGGTCGCCTCCCTGGTGCTGGAGGCGGGCTTCACCATCCTCGGCCGCACCGTGGTCCAGCGCTACCCGCCGCTCCTGATCACGGCCACCGTGGTCTGCGGCAGCCTGCTCGCCTGGTGGCCGGCCGGCCTCAGCGCCCTGGCGCTCCGGGGCTGGCCGCCGCTGGGGCTCCCGGCGCTCCTCGGCATGGTCTACCTGGGGCTGGTCAGCACGGCCCTCTGCTACCTCGCCTGGCTCTGGGGCCTGAAGCGGGTGATGCCGGGGGCGGTGGCGCCCCTGCTCTTCATCCAGCCCCTGGCCGGGACCGCCCTCGCGGTCTGGATCCGGGGCGAGCGGCCGGGGCTGGCGACGCTCCTGGGCGGAGCCCTCATCCTGCTCGGCGTGACCACCGTGGTGCGCCAGCGCCGGGCCGCCCCGGACGCCCCGGCGGCGACCGCCGGGACCGCCTGAGGCGAGGTCACGCCGGCTTTCGATCCGGTCGCGAGGCGGTGAACTCCGGCAACCGCGGGCGGGCTGAGATCTAGCTTGCAGTCGAGCCCCGGCGGGGCGACCCCTTCTCTAGCCCCGCCACCGTTGGTATGGGGCTCACTCTCCCTGCGCTCTGCCGGAGGGATCCGACAGGGCCCCGCCGCCCCGGGGTTACCCGGGGCGGCGTCAACCCTCAGGAGTCGGCGTAGAGCGCGAACTCGTAGGGGTGTGGCCGGATCCGCACCGCGTCGACCTCGCGCTCGCGCTTGAGGGCGACCCAGGTGTCGACCACGTCGGGGGTGAAGACGTCCCCCTCGTAGAGGAAGTCGTGGTCCCGCTCCAGGGCGCTCAGCACCTCGTCGAGGCTGCCGGGCAGGTCCTTCACCTGGGTGGCGCGCTCCCCGCTCAGCTCGTAGATGTCGGCGTCGACCGGGGCCGGCGGCTCCACGTGGCGGCGGATCCCGTCCAGGCCCGCCATCAGCTCGGCGGCGAAGGCGAGGTAGGGATTGCCCAGGGCGTCAGGGGAGCGGAACTCCAGCCGGCGCGCCTTGGGGGCGTCGCTGTAGGTGGGGATGCGGATGCAGGCGCTGCGGTTGCGGGCGCTGTAGGCGAGCTTGACCGGCGCCTCGTAGCCGGGCACCAGGCGGCGGTAGCTGTTGGTGGTGGGGGCGGCGAAGGCCAGCACCGAGGGGATGTGCTCCAGGATGCCGCCGATGTACCAGCGCGCCAGGTCGCTCAGCAGGGCGTAGCCGGAGGCGTCGAAGAAGAGCGGCTCGCCCTCCTTCCAGAGTGACTGGTGGGTGTGCATGCCGCTGCCGTTGTCACCGAAGAGGGGCTTGGGCATGAAGGTCGCGACCAGCCCCTCGCGGTAGCAGACGTTCTTCACGATGTACTTGAAGACCAGCACCTTGTCGGCCATCGAGGTCAGGGTGTCGAAGCGCATGTCGATCTCGGCCTGGCCGGCGGTGCCGACCTCGTGGTGGTGGACCTCGACGTCGATCCCGGCCGCCTGCAGGGCGAGCACGATGCGGCTGCGCACGTCCTGCAGCTTGTCCACCGGCGGGGTCGGGAAGTACCCCTCCTTGAGCCGGGGCCGGAAGCCCAGGTTGGGCACCCCGTTGCTGCCGCTGTTCCAGATCCCCTCGCTGGAGTCGATGTAGTAGAAGCCCTGGTTCAGGCCCTGGTCGTAGCGGATGGAGTTGAAGATGTAGAACTCCATCTCCGGGCCCCAGTAGCTGGTGTCGGCGACGCCGCTCTGGCGCAGGTAGGCCTCCGCCTTGTCGGCGATGTGGCGCGGGTCGCGGCTGTAGCGGCCCCGGGTGCCGGGGTCGCGCACATCGCAGATGAGGGAGAGGGTGGGCACCTCCAGGACCGGGTCGACGAAAGCGGTGCGCCCGTCCGGGATCAGCAGCATGTCGCTCTCGTGGATCTGCTGGAAGCCACGGATGCTGCTGCCGTCGAAGCCGACCCCCTCACTGAAGGCGGACTCGCCCAGCTCGGAGATGGGGACGCTGAAGTGCTGCCACTGCCCCAGGAGGTCGGTGAAGCGGAGGTCGACGAACTTGACCCCCTGGTCCCGGGCGTAGGAGATCACGTCGCCCGGCTCGGACTTGGACGTGGGCTCGGCCCTGCCTTCGACAGTCATCGTCATGCGCTTCCTCCCGTGCTTGGGGTGCTCCGACCGCGGACCAAGGTAGCCGCGGCGCGGGCCCTCGGCATCGGGAGTATCACACGAGAGAGGGCCGCCAGTTATTGTGGCAGGGCCACAAGGAGTCGCTGCTCAGGCGGGCGGCGCCGGCTGGGGGACCTTGGCATCCACCTGGGAGCGGGCCTGGTCCCGGTCCTCGAAGAAGAGCTTGTTGATGGCCGTGTACTCGGTCCACTCGGAGGGCAGGTCCTCCTCGGCGTAGATGGCGTCCACCGGGCAGGGGTCGACGCAGGCGCCGCAGTCGATGCACTCCTGGGGATCGATGTAGAGCATCCGGTCCTCGTCGGCGCCGATGATGCAGTCCACCGGGCAGACCTCGACGCAGGACTTGTCCTTGACGTCGACGCAGGTCTCGCCGATCACGTAGGTCATGCCGAGCACCACTCCCAGAGCTCCGGGCCGGCGCTCGCCGGGTCAGCCGGGCCCGATCTCAGGATAGCAGAGGGCCGGAGGGCCCCCGGGCCGGCTCAGCCGCTGGCGCGGCCGAGTCCGTTGTTGACGTTGGAGTACAGGTCCGAGACCCGATGCCCGACCACGACGAAGATGACGATGACGGCGATGGCGACCAGCATCAGGATCAGCGAGTACTCCACCATCCCCTGCCCGGGGAGACCGCTCCGGAGGCGCGAGCGGACGACGGCGGCGGCACGCGAGCGAGCCACCGGCGCCAGCCAGCGCCGTAGCCCCGCGACGGGGTTCTGCATGCTCCAAAAATAAGCGGGGCCCGGGAATCCGGGAGCCCACCTGCCCGGATCGTTACCGATTCCGCATCGATCGTTTCCAGGGGCCGCCCCGCGATCTCTAGAATGCCGGTCAGAGCGGTGGCCGCCGGCGTCCGCCGCCGGCCAGAGGAGAGCCTGGAGCCCGCCATGACTGTGATCGCGGCTGCCCCCGGGAGCTCGCGCGGCCTGCCCAGCTGGGAGCGGCTCTCCGCCGCCGCCCTCGACTTCGTCGTCCTGGCCATCCCCCAGGCGATCGTGGCCGCCTTCATCGTGCGCAAGCCCTGGGGCCGGCTGATCGACTTCCTGGAGGCCCACTCCAAGGCCAAGAACCTGGCCCACAACGCCACCTTCATCAGCCTCAGCAACCGCGCCGACACCGCCTTCTTCCACTTCCTCCTGATCGCCGAGGCCCTGACCGCCATCTACCTGATCGGCATGTACCTGGGCACCGGCTCGACGCTCGGCAAGCTAGCATTGGGCCTGCGCATCACCCGGGTGGACGGCAGCCCGATGAGCCCCCGGGACGCGGTCCTCCGCTCCCTGGTGTTCTGGGTTCCGCTCCTCCTTTCCGGGATCGGCATCGGCATCTGGATCTGGCTGGTTGAGTATGTCGGGGGCACCCTGGTGATCCTCTTCCGTCCCGACCGCCGCGGCTTCGAGGACCTCCTCGGCCGGACCATCGTGGTGCGCCGCCAGGACCGGGGACGGCCGCTCAGCGAGCTGCTGCCGGGAAGGACGGTCCAGGTCCCCCCGGAGCGCCCCCCAGTGCCCGGCCCGGGCGGAGGCGGCTACCTGCCCGGCTGGGGCCCGCCGCCGGTGCCCACCCCGGACGCCGGCAACGGCGCGGAGGACCCTGAGTGACGCTGATCGAGACCCTGCGCCTGCCCGCCCCGGCCCCGCAGCTCCGGGAGCTCCTGGTGGAGCAGCAGGGAGCGCTCCGGCTGACCCCCGGGATGGCCCTCGGCGGGGCCGGGCGGGGCACCTTCCGGGTGGTCCTGGAGGGGCACTCCCTGACCTACCGGGGCTACGCCCGCCAGCACGT